>NZ_JBHVKN010000001.1:0-113726 GCF_042798075.1 Nocardioides sp. NPDC057772 | reverse complement strand
GGGCAGTGCCCGGCGGCGTACGTGGTTCGTCGTGCGTGGTCGTCGGCTACTGGTCGACGCCGACCTCACCCTCGGGGGCGTAGAGGTCGCTGACCTCCTCCGGATCGGGCTCCGGACGCTCCTCGGGGCCCGCCGGAACCGGCTGGTTCTTCTCGACCGCCGGCCGCTTCGGCTCGTCCTCGCCGGAGAGGGCGAGGGCTCCACCGAAGGCGCCAGCGGCCACCACCACGACCGCGGCGGCGGCCAGGATCAGCTTGCGCGCCATGGTCACGCCAGCACGCGGTACTGGATGCCGACCGAGTACTTCCAGATGTCGTAGCGCGAGCTCGAGTTGAGGCCGGCGGTCCACCACAGGGCAGGGCAGTACTGCGTCGAGGTGCGGCTCTGGATCAGGCTGTTGGGCGACGCGACGGACGCCATCGTCTTCCACGTGACCGAGTTGCCGAACTGGCGGATCTGACGCGACGACCAGTCCGACGGACGCAGGACGGTGGTGACCACGTAGACGTTCTTCGTGTAGCCCTTCGGACGTCCGCCGTAGTGCTTGAGCGTCAGGTTGCGGTAGTTGCCGTCGACCGACTTCGGCAGGCACTTGACGTTCTCGGTGTAGACCGTCGCCTTGGCGCTGTCGCCGGGGGCCTTGCAGCGTACGTTCGAACGCAGGCCGCGGGACTCGGCCCAGTCGCTTCGAGCGGGCGCCTTGAGGGTCGAGCAGGAGCCGACGTACTTGTAGTTGAGGGCGTCCGCGGCGGTGAGCGTCCGGTTGTAGGTCTTCCAGATCAGCTTCTTGGCGGACGCGGCGACCGAGATCTGGACGGTGGTGGCGTTGCCGGCCTTGTCCTTGGCCTCGATGCGGACGTAGAAGGTGCCGGAGACCCGGGTGCCGGCGTTGTTCTTGCCGTTCCAGGTGTAGGAGGTGGTGCCGGTGAAGCTCGTGGACGAGCCCAGGGTGCGCACCAGCGTGCCGCCGGCGGTGACCACCTTGGCGGTGTAGCCGACGGTCTCGTTCACGGTCATCTTCGCCGTGACCGTGTCGCGGTAGCCGTCCGGGTAGGGGTAGAAGGTCGTCAGGCTGCGGCTCAGGGTGACGACCGGCTTGGTGGCGTCGACGGACCCGAGCTCGACCGTGACCGAGTCGGTCGCACCGCTCTCACCCTCGACGAATCCGGTGATCCGGTAGGTGCCGGTCGCGGTCGGCATCGTCGCCTGGACCGTTCCCACACCGTCGGCGTCGAGCGTGATCGGCGCCGACTGCGGACCGCTCGGCGAGGTGCCGTTGGAGGCAGTGATCGTCCAGTTGGCTACCGGGTTGGCGCCGAGCGCCTCCACGTTCTCCACGTCGTACGTCACCGGGAAGGTCGCCCCTCCGGCCGGGGTCGTGGCGGGAACGGTGATCACGACCGTGGTCACGACGGCAGCGGCCGGCTCCTCCGCCACGCCTGCCGCGGGCGGCTCTGCCTCGGCGCCGGGCTCGGTCTCGGCCTGGGTCTCCGGCTGGGTCTCCGGCTGGGGCTCTGGCTCCGTCTGGGTGCCTGCTCCGGTCCCGGGCTCGGTCTCCGTCCCGGGCTCGGTCCCGCTCTCGGGAGCGGACTGCGATTCTGCCGGGGTCGTCTCGGCACTCGTCGTCTCGGACGGGTCCGTGGTGGTCGACGGGGTCTCCGTCGCGAAAGCCGCCACCGCCGGCACGATCAGGGCGACGGCAGCAGCCGCCACCAGTGCGCGGATGCGCATCTGTGGTTCCTCCGAGTCTCTTACCCGAGATGGTCTTGGGGTCGCTTCGCTGCCAGAGAACGCGAGGCGGGCTGACGGAACCTATACCCCGGGCCGCACTCCGCGCACCGGTATTTACCGCCGCGTTACCGACCGGGCGACAACGATGAGACATCTGGCGTAGCCTGATCGTAGGATTGTCAGACAATCAGATGATCTTGGCCCAGATCACCGAGAACGCCCCACGAGATGGAGGAGTGCGATGACCCTGCTCAACGAAGCTCAGGACACCGTTGCGACCAGCCTGACCCCCGCCGCCTTCGCAGCCGCCGAGGCGCACTCCGCGCACAACTACCACCCCCTCGAGGTGGTGATCAGCCACGCCGAGGGCGCCTGGGTGACCGACGTCGACGGTCGCCGCTGCCTGGACATGCTGGCCGGCTACAGCGCGCTGAACTTCGGTCACGGCCACCCCGCTCTGCTGTCCGCGGCCCGTGAGCAGCTCGACAAGGTCACGCTGACCTCGCGCGCGTTCGTGCACGACCAGTTCGCCGAGTTCACCGCCCGCCTGGCCGCGATGTGCGGCAAGGACATGGTGCTGCCGATGAACACCGGCGCCGAGGCCGTCGAGACGGCGATCAAGGTCGCCCGCAAGTGGGGCTACGACGTCAAGGGCGTCCCCGCCGACCAGGCGGAGATCATCGTGATGGCCGGCAACTTCCACGGCCGCACCACCACGATCGTCGGCTTCTCCGACGACGCCGACGCGCGCGACGGCTTCGGCCCGTTCGCCCCCGGCTTCGTGATGGTTCCCTACGCCGACCTCGCCGCGATCGAGGCCGCCATCACCCCCAACACGGTGGCCGTGCTGGTCGAGCCCATCCAGGGCGAGTCGGGCGTCGTCATCCCCGGCGACGACTTCCTGATCGGGCTGCGCGAGGTCTGCACCCGCGAGAACGTGCTCTTCGCCGCCGACGAGATCCAGGCCGGCCTCGGCCGCACCGGCTACACCTTCGCCTGCGACCACGCCGGCGTGAAGCCGGACATGTACATCCTCGGCAAGGCCCTCGGCGGCGGCATCGTCCCGGTCTCGGCGGTCGTCGCCGACCGTGACGTGCTCGGCGTGATCGGCCCCGGCCAGCACGGCTCCACCTTCGGTGGCAACCCGCTCGCCTGCGCCGTCGGCACCGCCGTCATCGAGCTGCTCGAGACCGGCGAGTTCCAGGCCCGCGCCGAGGCGCTCGGCCAGGTTCTGCGCGACCGCCTGATGGCGATGGTCGGCAAGGGCATCGTCGGCTTCCGGTCCCGCGGCCTGTGGGCCGGCGTCGACATCGACCCGGCCGTCGGCACCGGCCGCGAGATCTGCGAGCGCCTGCTGGCCCGCGGCGTGCTCGCCAAGGACACCCACGGCTCCACCATCCGCCTCGCGCCGCCCCTGGTGATCGCCGAGGAGGACCTCCACTGGGCGCTCGACCAGCTCGAGGCTGCTGTCTCCGAGTAGGGCCGAGCCGCCCTGTAACACGTCGTTCGACGTACTGGTCGCCCCAAGAGAACGACCGGAATGTACGTCGAACGACGTGTTACACCCCGCTAGCGATCGAGCGCTGCGAGATCGTCGATGATCTCGCTCGCCGCAGCGACGAACAGCTTCTGCAGCCCACGGATGAGCTCGGTGTAGGACCCGGTGTAAGCATCCGGCGTGAGCGTGACCCGGTCCAGGCTGCCGGTGGACAGGATTTGGTTGACCGCCCGGTGCGCCGGGACCCCGATGGCCCCGTCAGTCGCGGTGTTGAAGGTGATCCGGTCGAGGGTCTCACGCTGACGCTCCGAGGTCGCCGTGTAGAAGTCCGCGAGCGACCGACGCCAGGTGGCCTCGGCCGAGGCGAGCGCGGCGAGGTCTCCCTCGCTGATGGGTTCTGCCGACATACCCGTCGTCTGCGAGTACTGGCGCTTCGTGAGCGCCTCCATCATGATGGCCCGCTCCTCGCCCAACGACCGGAACGCCGGGCGAATGGCGCCGAGCGCTTCGATCTGAGCGTCGATCTCGGCGTCGCCGACCGACGGCACGAGCCTCGCGAGCGAGAAGAGATCGTCGGCGAGTGTCCCGTAGGCCGCCGCCGCCACCTGGGTCCGGGTCGTGTCACGGATGTCCGATCTTGTCGTCGCCATGCCGTCCAACGACCGCTGGATCCTCGCGAGGACATCCGCGAGCTCCTGGTCACCGCCGGCGTCGATCTGCTCCGCCTTCGCCGTCCAGGCCGTGATGGTTTCGTCGGTCGTCGCCCGCAACGGCCTCATCACGACGTCGGGGACGCCTGCCAAGGCGCCGTCGCGCTCGAACATCACGTTGATCGCCAGGTCGAACGCGCTGGGCAGCGCCTGCGCGACCGACTCGGCCCGGCGCACCGACGAGGTCGAGGTGGCCGCCGGCGACCCCGCCGGATCCGTGGCCCGGTCCGCGATGCCGGGCTGGAGCGCCACCCCGGCGATACCGATGATCCCGACCGCCATCACGGTCCCGACCGTCGCGACCAGGCGGGCCCGGCGTACGCGGCGGCGGCCGCGGCGTACGTCCTCGGCTGGGTCCGCGAGCGGGACCGGAGCGGTCGCGCCGATGCGGTAGAGGCCGTCGCGCAGCTGGGTGTCGTCGTCGAAGGTGTTCATCGATGGCCTCCTCGGGGAGCATCGGCCGAAGCGTGGTCGGGACGAAGGGTGCGGCGCAGGTTGGCCAGGGCCTCAGAGGTCTGGCTCTTGACCGTCCCGCTGCTGACACCGAGGTCGGCAGCGGTCTCCTCGACCGACAGACCCCAGTAGTGCCGAAGCACCACAACCCGGCGCTGACCTGCGGGAAGAGATCGCAGCGCGGTCCAGAGCTCATCGAGGTCCTCGGCGCCGAGGCCGGCGGGCGCCGGCCGGTCGGCGATCTCGCCCGCTCGCTCGCGCCGCCACGGACGGCGGCCTTCGTCCAGATGGCTGTTGACCAGCACCCGCCGTACGTAGGCATCGACGCTGTCGGCCTTCCGCACCCGCCTCCACGCCGCGTACACCTTCGACAGCGTCAGCTGCACGATGTCCTCGGCGCGATGCTCGTCACCGCACAGCAGGTAGGCCGCGCGGTACAGATGCGCGCGTCTCTCCCTGACGTAGGCGGTGAACTCCTCGTCCCGACTCACCAGTCTCCTCCTCCGGTTCCAACCCCCGACGCCCTACTGACGCGGTCGGTCGTCGATCGGTTGGGTCCGGGCGGCTTCATTCCTGAGTGCGGGCACCCGTGTAACACGTCGTTCGTAGCACTGGTCGCCCTATCTGAACGACCGGATAGTCGTACGAACGACGTGTTACAGCTGCGCCGGCCCGAGCAGCTCCAGCAACACCGGCAACGACCCCGCCAGCAGCCCCAGCAGCTCCTCGCGCGACAGCCCTGCGGGGTCCGCCTTCCAGGACAGCACCAGCTCCTCGGACATCGCCTGCCATCCGCGCACCACCAGCCGCGCGGCGGGGGTGTCCTCGACGAAGTCGGCACCGGCGTCGAAGATCCGGAGCCCCAACGCCAAGAAGGCCTCGTCGTAGATCTCGCGCAGGACCGGGTCGCTGGCGGCGCCGCGGACCATCGAGACGTACCCCTCGTAGTTGGCGTCGACGAAGTCCACGTAGGCCGTCATCGAGGCCAGCAGGCGCTCCACCGGCTCCCCTGTCGCGGGCGGGGCGGTCTGGGCGACGAGAGCGTCGGCGGCGCGGCGTACGACCGCCTCACGGAAGGCCATCTTGTCGCCGAAGTAGTGGTAGAGCAGCCCGCGCGAGATCCCGGCCTCCCGCGCCACCACGTCGATCGAGATCTCGTCGAGGGAGTGGTGCGCGAAGAGGCGAATGCCCAGGTCCAGCAGCTGCTCGCGGCGCTGCTCGGGCGTCAGTCTCGTCCGTTGGCTCATGTCACCCAGTCTATTGACATCCGTTCAATAGGCAAGAATACTCTCGGTATGACCACTGCTGACCTCACCCACGTCGACCACCTCATCGTCGGCGCCGGCTTCGGAGGCCTGTGCGCGGCGATCAAGCTCGAGGAGGACGGCGAGCGCGACTTCGTCGTCATCGAGAAGGGCTCCGGCGTCGGTGGCACCTGGCGCGACAACACCTACCCCGGCGCCGCCTGCGACGTGCCCAGCCAGCTCTACAGCTACTCCTTCGCCCTCAACCCCGACTGGTCGATGAGCTTCTCGCCCCAGCCGGAGATCGAGGCGTACATCAAGAAGGTCGCCGAGAGCTCCGGCACCCTGGACCGGTTCGTCTTCGACACCGCGGTGACCGCCGCGACCTGGGACGAGACCCGGCAGCGCTGGCTCGTCGAGACCGAGAGCAAGACCGGCAAGAAGACGTACGCGGCCACCACCGTCATCGCCGGCCCCGGTGCGCTCTCCGAGCCCAAGCTCCCGGACATCGCGGGCATCGACACCTTCCAGGGCGAGATCTTCCACTCGGCCCAGTGGAACCACGACGTCGACCTCACCGGCAAGCGCGTCGCGGTGATCGGCACCGGCGCCAGCGCGATCCAGATCGTGCCGGAGATCCAGAAGAAGGCGGCGCGCCTCGACGTCTACCAGCGCACCGCGCCCTGGGTGCTCCCCCGCAACGAGCACCGTTACACCAAGCTCGAGAAGGCCGCCTTCCGCCACGTACCCGGGGCCCAGCGCCTCGCCCGCGCGGCGGTCTACTGGGGCCTCGAGGTCCGCGTCCTGGGCCTCGCCGTGGAGCCCCGGCTCACCAAGGCCCACGAGCTGATGGCGAGGAACAACATCCGCCGCGGCATCAAGGACCCCGAGCTGCGCCGCAAGGTCACCCCCGACTACACGCTCGGCTGCAAGCGCACGCTGATCTCCAACGCCTACTACCCCGCGCTGGCCGCCGACAACGTCGACCTGATCACCGACGGCATCGACCGGGTGAGCGAGAACGCGATCGTCACCAAGGACGGCACCAGCCGCGAGATCGACGTCCTCGTGGTGGCGACCGGCTTCTACACCACCGACCTCCCGATCGCGCACGCGATCACGGGCAGCAAGGGCCGCACCATGGCCGAGCGGTTCGCGGAGACGGGGATGAGCGCCTACAAGGGCACCACGGTCCCCGAGTTCCCCAACCTCTTCTTCGTGGTCGGCCCCAACACCGGCCTCGGCCACTCCTCGATGGTCTACATGATCGAGTCGCAGGTGGCCTACATCCGCGACGCGATCCGCACGATGCGTACGAATGCGTACGCCACCGTCGAACCCACCGAGGACGCCACCTCCGCCTGGAACGACGACCTGCAGCGCAAGATGGCCAAGACGGTCTGGTCGGAGGGCGGCTGCGCGTCGTGGTATCTCGACGAGCACGGCCGCAACACCACCCTCTGGCCGAGCTTCACGTTCCTGTTCCGCCACCTGACCAGCAAGTTCGACGTCGACAAGTACGCCGTCACCGCCGCGACCACCCAAACCAGCCAGACCACCCCGGCCACGACCAAGGAGAGTGTCCCCGCATGAAGTCCTTCGACGACAAGGTAGTCGTTCTCACCGGAGCCGGCTCCGGCATCGGCCGCGCCCTCGCGCTCAACCTCGCCGGCCGCGGCGCCCGCCTGGCGCTCTCCGACGTCAACGAGACCGGGCTGGCCGAGACCGTCGAACTGGCCAAGCAGGCCGGCGCCCGCGAGATCAAGGCCGACAAACTCGACGTCGCCGACCGCGAGGCCTTCACCGCGTACGCCGAGGGCGTCATCGCCCACTTCGGCACCGTCAACGTGGTGATCAACAACGCCGGCGTCGCGCTCTCGGGCCGGGTCAACGACCTCGAGTGGGAGGACATCGACTGGATCATCGGCATCGACTGGTGGGGCGTCGTGCACGGCACGAAGCTGTTCCTGCCGGCCCTGATCGAGTCCGGCGACGCGCACATCGTGAACATCTCCTCGCTGTTCGGGCTGGTCTCCATGCCCGACCAGGCCTTCTACAACGCCGCGAAGTACGCGGTGCGCGGCTTCACCGAGGCGCTGCGCGAGGAGATGCTGATCGACGGCCACAAGGTGGGCGTCACCTCGGTCCACCCCGGTGGCATCAAGACGGCGGTCGCCCGCAGCGCTCGCGTCTCGGCCAAGGACGACCAGGCCGCGACCGCGAAGTTTTTCGACGAGAAGCTCGCGAAGATGGAGCCGGAGCGGGCCGCCGAGATCATCGTCAAGGGCATCGAGAAGAAGCAGGCCCGCGTGCTGGTGGGCCTCGACGCCCACGTGATCCACAACTTCGGCAAGTTCACCGGCTCGCGCTACCAGGACCTGATCGCCCTCGGGGCCAAGTACGTGATGCCGAAGAAGCAGAGCTGAGGCAGAATCGGCGCCATGCGCTTCGAGGCCGGTCATCCCGTTCGTGTCGAGTTCACGAAGTGGGGTGGCCGGCCTCACTGGTCCTTCACGGGCGTCTACCTCGGCGAGGACGAGCACGGTGAGTGGATCGGTCACCCGGTCGGCACCGAGTTCGCCCGCCCGGGCCGGGGCTGGGTCGCCGACTGGGACTCGGTCAGCCTGGTCCCCCACCACGACGCGGCCCACTTCCCCGCCTTCAACCGGCCCAACGGGCGGGTGACCTCGCAGATATATGTCGACATGTGTACTCCGCCGCTGTGGCAGGACACGACGGTCACCTGCATCGACCTCGACCTCGACGTGGTCAAGAAGTTCGACGGCTCGGTCTACATCGACGACGAGGACGAGTTCGAGCACCACCAGCTCGAGTACGGCTACCCGCCCGAGATCATCTCGATGACCGAGGACTCCGCCGAGCGCGTGTTCCTCGCGGTCAAGGAGGGCCGGGCGCCGTACGACAATGTCACCACCGAGCGCTGGTTCGAGGCGCTGGTTCGTCAAGGTATGTAGCCGAACCGTCGCATCCCTCGCGGAACTCCGCTAGGGATGCGACGGTTTCTCTGCATACCTTGACGAACCGGCACCCCGCTGCCGGCCTAGGAGTCGACCTCGGCGGCCGGCACCGGGGTGGTGGTCCGGTCCTTCCGCAGCGGACCGACCAGGCGCGGCCCGGCGAGCCGGGTCTCGATCCGCCAGGACCGGCGGCTGAGCGGCTGGGCGATGAACTCGCCCAGATAGACGCCGGAGGCCAGGGCCAGGGCGACCGAGGCAGCGGTGAAGAGGGCCACCAGGCCGACCGAGGTGGTCGCGGGTGTCTCCTGGGCGAGCATGGTCAGGCCGCGGTAGATCGAGTAGCCCGGCAGGAACGGCACCACGGACGAGACCACGATGACCAGGGGCGGCACCTTCAGCCGGTTGGCCACCGAGTAGGCGACCAGACCGATGAAGAGGGCGGCCACGGCCACCCGCCACGTACGTCCCACGTCGCCGGGCACGACGATCGACAGGACCACCGCGATGCCGGCGATGACCGCGATCGGGATCATCGTCCGCTTCGGTGCGTACGCGGCGTAGGCGAAGGCCGCGGCGCCGACCGCGCCGCCCACCGTCGCGAGGGTGATCGACTGCAGCGTGGTGGTGCCGCCGGAGACCGCGCCATGGATCGGTACGCCGACCGCACCGGCGAAGACCAGACCGCCGGTGACCCCGGCAATGATGCCTGCGGTGGAGACCAGCGCCTCCATGATCCGGGCACTGGCGGTGACGTGGAAGCCGGTCAGGGCGTCCTGCAGGGCACCCATGAAGCTGATCCCCGCCAGCATCACGGTGATGTTGGCCGTGATCGAGGTCGAGACGTCGAGGTCGAGCGGCAGCGCCGCGGCGATGACGGCGAGCAGCGTGGCCACGCCCGCGCCGGCGACCTGCAGGTAGAAGAGCGGCAGCCGCCAGCGGCGGTGGAGGAAGGCCTGCAGCTGGTCGATCGCGGCACCGGAGATGAAGGCGAGGATGACGACCCGGAGCTCACCGCCGACGTACACGGTGAACGCCGCGGCCATCACCGCCATGCCCAGCGTCGCGGCCCACCGCGGCCGGCGGTGGCCGCCGGAGATGATGCGACCGAGCGCGATCCGGGCGCCCTGGAGGTCCACCTCGTCGCGTACGACCTGACGCACGAGGTGGTCGACGGCGGTCAGGTGGTCGTAGTCGATCGTGCGGTTCTTGACCTGGCGGGTGGTGTGGATCGGGATGGCCTCGGGATCGGCCTGGTAGCTCATCGACAGACTGGTGTAGGTGACGTCGACCTCGGCCCCGCGGAGCCCGAGATGCTGAGAGAGCGACCTCATCGTCGCGGTCACGTCTGCGGCCCCGGCGCCGGTGGAGATCAGCAGCTCACCGACGCGGAGGCAGAAGTCCAGAGTCAGGTTCACCTCACGCGCGTCCACCGTCACAGGGTGCCATCGGGGCGGTGATCGACAGGCATTCACGGTGCTCGACAAACGAGCCCGCGCAAGGAACGCTCGTTACATGCGGATCGACTTCCATCCCTCCCCCAGACCGACGCTCGGCGTCGAGTGGGAGCTCGCCCTCGTCGATCGCCAGACCAGGGACCTGGTCAACGTCGCCGACCATCTCTTCGCACGGGCCAAGGCCCGGGTCCCCAACCCCGAGCGGATCCACAAGGAGCTGTTGCGCAACACCGTGGAGATCGTGACCGGGATCTGCGGAACGGTCGAGGAGGCGATGGACCAGATCCGGGAGACGACCTCCGAGGTCGTACGCGCCGGCGACGATCTCGGCGTGGACCTCTACGGAGCCGGGACGCATCCGTTCGCGTCCTGGACCAGGCAGGAGCTGTCCGCGGGGCATCGCTACCAGGAGCTGATCGACCGCACCCAGTGGTGGGGGCGGCAGATGCTGATCTGGGGCGTGCACGTGCACGTCGGGATGCCGGAGCGCGACCGGCTGATGCCCGTCCTCAACGGACTGCTCACCTACTACCCGCACTTCCAGGCGCTGTCGGCCTCCTCGCCGATCTGGGCGGGAGTCGACACCGGGTACGCGTCCAACCGGGCGCTGATGTTCCAGCAGCTGCCGACCGCCGGGCTGCCGTTCCAGTTCACGACGTGGCAGGAGTTCGAGGCGTACGTCTCGGACCAGACGGTCACCGGCGTGATCGAGGACATCAGCGAGATCCGCTGGGACATCCGGCCCTCGCCCCGGATCGGCACCATCGAGAACCGGATCTGCGACGGCGTCTCGACGCTCCAGGAGCTGGCCGCGATCGCCGCCCTGGCCCACTGCCTCTGCGTCGACCTGGACGCCCGGGTCGCCGCCGGCGAGCCCATCGTCACGATGCCGCCGTGGCACGTCCAGGAGAACAAGTGGCGCGCCGCCCGCTACGGCCTGGACGCGATCGTCATCCTCAACGACGCCTCCGACGAGCGGCTGGTCACCGAGGACCTCGCCGAGCTGCTGGTGCGGCTCGAGCCCGTCGCCGCCCGCCTCGGTTGCGAGAAAGAGCTCGCCGCGGTGCACGACATCATCCACAAAGGTGCTTCCTACCAGCGGCAACGCGCGATCGCGGCGTCCACCGAGGGTGACCTGATCGCGGTCGTCGACTCGGTCGTACGCGACCTGCGGGGGTCGCTGTAGCGGGATGCTCACCGAGGTAACTCGGTGAACATTCAGCGAGGCGGCAGCGGCGGCAGCGCGTCGGTCGCCTCGAACTGTCCCATCCCGGTCACCCCGAGCAGGTCGACGATGATCGACCTGATCTGGACGAGGATGACCTCGGCGTTGAGCGATTCCGTACGCTCCACCTCGGCCGAGTGCTCGCCGACCGCGAGCAGCACCGACCGGGCCTGCTCACTCAGCCCGTCCGGGCCGAGGCCCGCGGCGAGCTCGGCCTCGACCACGTCGACGGCGTCGGCGAGCCCGAAGGCCAGCTGGCAGTAGCTCTCCGGCACCACGTCGCCGCGGTAGGCCGACACCGCGGTCCGCCGCACCAGCACCCGGGTGCTCCGCAGGGCACGGTCGAGCGGCTCGACCAGCTCGGCCATCCGGTGCACGTGGCTGCGATGTCGGAACCGGAACGGCGACACGGCCAGCACCGACATACCCTCGTCGGAGGCGTCCTGGAGCTCCCGGATCAGCGGGTCGGTGGCGCGCGCGTCCGCGAGCACCTTGAGCCCATGGACCGCGTCGGCGTCGAGCATCACCTGGCCGGCGGCGCGCAGCAGCGAGGCGATCTTCCTGGCCACCACCGCCGCCTGCTCGCCCGGCCGCCGCAGCGGCGCGGCCGGCACGATGGAGGCGGCCACCAGCGCCACCGCCCCGCCGATCAGCGCGTCGGTCCAGCGGGTGAAGGCCGCGCCGGGGGTCGGCAGCAGCCCCATCACGAAGATCGACTGCACCGCCGCCTGGTTGCGGAAGACCTGCCCCGAGGAGATGAAGATCCCCACGGCCATGGCCATCCCCACGACCAGGGTCATCTGCCAGGCGCCCTCGCCGATGACCTGCACCACGACGTCGCCCAGGAAGACCCCGAGCGCCACGCCGATGGTCACCTCGGTCACCCTCCTCAGCCGCTGGCCGTAGGAGGTGCCGAGGCTGACCACCGCCGCGATCGGCGCGAAGACAGGTTGTACGTGGCCGAGCAGCCCGGCCGCGATGAACCACGCCACCCCCGCCGCTCCCGCGGCCTGGAACACGTGCCACCGCTTCGACTTCAGGCGCGCCAGCCGGCGGCGTACGTCGGATCCCACCTGCTCACGGGTCACTCGCGGAGCAGAGAACGCCATGTCGCAGATCCTAGGCCAGCCGAGTCCTCAGTTGTGGCGGCCCAATCGGTCGTTCTGGCGAATGAGATCGGGATCTCGTACGCCACTTCTACCGATTCGGCCGCCACTTCTGCAGAGTCGGCGTGGGGTCAGCGGGCGCGGGTCACCGACACGGTCTGGCTACCGCAGCCGTTGGCGGAGGTGAGGTTGGCAAGGGCGGACTTCTCGGTGCTGTCGACCGAGAGCCGCCAGCGGATCTTCACCGAGACGAACTCCTTGAGGTAGCGGCACTTCTGGTTCGTCGGCATCCAGGTGGCGGGGTCCTGGTCACCCTTGGCTTGGTTCACGTTGTCGGTGACGCCCACGAGCGAGCCGTAGTAGCCGAGGTCGTTGGCGAAGTTCCTGCGCTCGGTCGAGGTCCAGGTGCGGGCGCCGGAGTCCCAGGCCTCGGCGAGCGGGACCATGTGGTCGATGTCGATGTCGCTGGTGGCGGTCCAGGACAGACCGTCGTAGTAGGAGTACCAGCGGCCGCCCGACAGCGAGCAGCTGGAGCCGACCGTGGGGGCCTCCTCGGCCTCCGCGATCAGGACCTCGTTGCGGGTGTTGCAGCCGTCGCCGTCCGCGTCGATCCAGTGCTGGAAGAGGTCACGGCTGTAGCCGGTGCGGTTCTCGGCGGCGACGGGAAGGTCGCCGATGGCGGTCGAGAGCGGCTGGGAGTAGGACTCGGCGTGCGCTGCCGCCGGAATCGTGAGCGGCACCAGAGCGCCGCAGGCGAGGATGAACAGGCCACGGAGTTTCATGGGGGTCTCCCGAGGTGAGATGTTCGGTCGCCCCCAGACGATGCCGCCTTTTACACACCCCGTGTAACGGGGTTACCAGATGTTTCGAGAAGTTCACCCAGGTCGCGCTCGACCAACCCCTCCGCGCCGCCGTTCCCATGGGCGGCGACCACGGCGCGCAGACGCGCGCGGGTGATGTCGGAGACGTACGTCATCTCGGCCTTCGCCGCGTTCGAGCCCGGCCTGGTCGTCTCGGCGATCTGGACCGACCAGCACGTACGCCGCGTCCCGTCCTCCACGTTGGCCAGCGCGACCGCGTGGCCGGTGGTGCCGGAACCGGCGAAGAAGTCAAGGACTCTCGCGTCGGTGGGCATCGTGGCCAGGATCCGGCGGATCAGGCCGGTCGGCTTGGGCGATTCGAACAGCGGCCCCACCAGCGACTTCAGCTCGGCGACCGCGGAGTCGGTCGAGCCGATCTCCTCGGCCATCCAGATGGTGGTGAGCTTCTTGCGCCGGGCCTCTCCCGAGGCGTCGCGGGAGAGCCAGTCGCGCTGGTAGACGTCGACCCGCTCCCCCAGCTTCCCGCGTACGCGGCGGCACATCAGGTCGTCGGGACGGGCCGCGATCAGCGGGGCGCTCCACCGCCAGACCGCCGGGCGACCGTCACCGAAAACCGGCCAGATCTCCTGACCGCCGTCGAACGGCTCGACGCTCACCCGGCCGGAGTCAGGGTCTCCCCACACCGGGAAGTGCAGCGTCTTGGCGGTGGCCGGGTTGAACTTCTTGTTGGTGTTGCGCAGCGGCAGCCGCCGGTAGTGGCGCCCGTCGTCGGTGACCAGCGGGAAGTCCTGCTCGTTGACGGCCTCGGGGATGCTCGACTCCAGCGCGCAGGACCGGACGTCCTTGGCGTAGACGAGCAGGTATTCGTGGGAGGTCGCGAACCCGTTGCCGAGCTGGCGGCCCTTGGGGTTGAGGTTGACCACGATCTGCGCGAGGTGGTTGCGCTCGTCGAACACCTCGTCCATCAAGACCTTGAGGTGAGCGGCTTCGTTGTCGTCGATGGAGACGTAGATCGCCGCACGGTCGGACATGACCGTGCGCGCGGCCTCCAGCCGGGGCCGCATCATCGCGACCCAGGCCTCGTGGCGACCGGCCCGCCGGCCGTCCTCGCCGCGCCGGTCGTCGTGATAGGCGAAGAGGCTGCCGGTGTTGTAGGGCGGGTCGATGTAGATCAGGTCGAAGGTCTCGCCTGCGGCCGAGAGCGCTTGGAGCACGTCGAGGTTGTCGCCCTCGACGAAGGTGTTCCACGGCTCCCCCACGCGGGGAACGTTAGCCGACGGGCTGGTCGACACTGAGTAACGCGACCGATCGCTCGGCCACCAGGCACTGGATCTTGGTGCTCTTCGGCGGGGTGACCTGGAGGACTACGTCAGCGCCGGAGGTGGAGGCCGTGATCGTCGCCGGGTCCGGGGCCTCGCAGCCGTCGTAGACGGTCTGGGCATAGAGCCGCTGACCGGTGGGCACGTGCGCGAGGAGCCTGGTCGCCTCGGTGGTGAAGGGGTCTTGGAGCGAGGCGCCGAGGGTGGCGGCGTACGCCCGGATCGCGGCCGCGTCCGGGAGCGGGGTCGCGCTCTTCTCCAGGTCGCCCTCGGCCGCGCCGCCGGCGGAGACCAGGCCACGCACCGGCTTCTCCGAGCTGGGCGGACGGGACGGCTCGGGCTCGGACCTGGGCGTGCCGGACGGCGAGGTCGAGGCCGAAGGGGTCGAGCCCGGGTCACTGGCTTCCTCGGGGGTGCCGCAGGAGGAGACCAGGAGCGCCGTCGCAGCGACTGCGAGTGGGAGAAGACGCGTGGGGTGCATATTCCACATACTCCCCACGGCACCCGGCTGTTGCACCCGCGGCAGGGAGGTCGTTACGCAGATGGAAGGATCAGGCCGTGGCCCGCTTCACCCAGGCCGAGCTCCAGACCTACTACGGCGCCTCGGTCCCCGACCTCCTCCCGGCAGACGACCAACCGCTGCGCCTCCTCTTCGTCG
The DNA here is from genome assembly GCF_042798075.1 of Nocardioides sp. NPDC057772. Lineage (NCBI taxonomy): Bacteria > Bacillati > Actinomycetota > Actinomycetes > Propionibacteriales > Nocardioidaceae > Nocardioides > Nocardioides sp. NPDC057772. Next base: position 98,529 of record NZ_JBHVKN010000001.1, on the reverse strand, counting down.
GCATCAACCCCGGCCTGTGGACAGCGGCGACCCAGACCCACTTCGCGCACCCGCTCAACCGGTTCTACCCCGCGATCTTCCGCGCCGGGATCACGACCCGGCCGATCGACGCGTCCGCCGGGATGACGCCCGAGGACCGCGACTACTTCCGTGCCCGCGGCATCGGGTTCACCAACATCGTCCGCCGCGCCACCGCCAAGGCGTCCGAGCTCACCAACGCCGAGCTCAAGGAGGGCGGCGCCGAGCTGTTCTCCCTGGTCGCACGGCGGAAACCCAGCGTCGTCGCGATCGCCGGGATCACCGCCTACCGCACCGCGTTCAACCGTCCCAAGGCGAAGCAGGGCCGCCAGCCCGAGCCGCTGGCAGGCGCTGAGCTCTGGGTCGTGCCGAACCCGTCGGGCCTCAACGCCCACGAGACCGTGCCGACCCTGGCGGCCGCGTACGCCGAGGCGGCCCGCGCCGCCGGCCTGATCTGACCTGCCGAGACGTCACTCCGGTCGGCCGAAGCGTCACGTACGTCGTTCGAGTACGCACACGCGTGCCAACTCGACCGACGCAAGTGACGTCTCGGCCGACGTAACTGACGCCTCGGCAGGAGTCAGAACCCGGAGGGTGGCTGGGGAAGCTCCGGAACCCCGAGCTTCGCCAGCAGCGCGACCGCGTCGTCGGCCGAGACCCGAGACGACTGGGAGTGGAGCATGTCGTCGACCGCCAGGTCGACCTCGGCGGTGAGGCAGACGAGCACGTCCTCGCCCTCGGCGTCGGCCGGCCCCTGGAATGCGACGACCGGCAGGTAGGCGAGGTCGAGCGAGGCGGCCTTCTGCAGGACGCGTACGGCACCGAGCACCTCGCCACGCGGATCACTGACCTCCAAGGCGCGGCCGTCGACCTCCGCCGCGCCGTCGGCGGGCACCGAGACCACCCCGGCGGTCGAGGGGATGTCGTACTGCTCCACCACGGCGATCCCGCCGGGGTGCACCACGACCGCCTCGATCTCGCGCCCGGAGACCGGGACGTTGAGCACGACCAGCGCCGACTCGAGCTGGCCGAGCGCCTGGCGGAGCTTCTCCTCGCCGAAGGTCTCCGGCGCGCCGAGGTCGAGCATCCAGCCGCCGGCGGCGGTGGCCACCCACGAGGCGGTCTCCTGCTCCTTGAGCGCGACCAGCTTCTCGGCCTCCTGCCGCAGCCGGTCCCGCTCGAGCGCCGCGTCGTGCGCACGCCGACGCTCGTCGTCGAGCTCGGCGCGCAGCATCGCGACCTCGCTCTCGGCCAGCTGCTGCAGCTCGCGGCGGCGCTCCGCCTCCCGGGCACGCTCCTCGGCGGCCTGCTTCTCGGCCCGCAGCCGGGCGACCTCGAAGCGGCGTACGCCCTCTTCCAGAAGCCCGAGGGTGCGGTCGGAGACCGCGACGTCGGCGCCGGACTCGAGCCGGTCGCGCAGCGCACCCCAGTTGACCTCGGGGTGGTCGGTCACCAGCGCGTCCAGCACCTTCAGGAGTACGTCACCCTCCACCCCCGCACGCGCGGCCAGCGTCGTCTGGTTGAACCGAGCCGGCGCGGGCGCCGGGGCCGCAGCGGGCGCCAGGCTCCACTGCCCCGGAGGCCCCTCGACGAAACCGCCCGAGGTCAACACGGCGAGCAGCTCCTCCTCGGTCAGCAGCACCCGCTTGCCCTTCAGCGCGGCGCGCAGCACCTGCAGGCTCAACGGAGCCCGCAGGCGCAGGATCTCGGCGACGGCCGGCTTGGAGGATTCAGGCATAGGGGCTGGTTAGAGGGGTCGTTCTCGCAGGCGCGGCGATCGTACACCGCAGCACCGACACTTCCCCGCAACCATCGGACGGCGGTCACCCCGGACATCTCGACAGGAGTCCGAGTTCCCTCACGAAAGAGCCGGGTCGTTGACGTACGTCCCCTTTCCGTTCGCTGTACGTTTTTGTGAAAGGAGGGGCATGTCTGCGATCAAGCGCGTGACGAACACGTCCGAGGCCGAGGCGCTGGCGGCGTTGCTCAACGGCGACACCCGCACCAAGCCGACCGTGGTGGTGACCGTCGCGTCCGGACACACCGAGCCGTACGCCGACGTGGAGCGGATCGCCGCCGAGATCGGTGACCTGGCCGATCTCTACCTGGTCACGACCGGCGGCCACACCTGGGCCTTCTCCAACAAGATGACGCCGGGCACCCAGGTCTACGGCGGCGCCGGGCGGGTCTACCCGGTCGGTCTGGGGTGGAACATCGACCTGAAGCAGGCGCCGCTGCGGTTCGCCTGGAACAAGTCCGAGGGCAAGAAGCTCACCGGGCAGCTCATCGACGACGCCCTCGACATGGCCGCGGCCGCCGGCCTCTTCGACAGCGCCAGCACCGCCTCCACCCGCGAGCGCCGCGCCGGCACGGTGCGCTCGATCATGAGCGAGCGCGCGCTGGTCGACCTCGACGGTGGCGACATGGCATCGATCCCGCCCCAGCTCGCCCAGGCCGGGGTGCCGATCGAGCGCGTTCTCGCCCCCGGGATGCACGTCGACGGGGTCCTGGAGAAGAAGTCGCGCTGGCTCGACATCCGAGAGAGCCGCCCCACCGCCGAGGAGGCACTGAAGACGTACGCCGTCGGCGACGTCGTCCCCGCCGAGGTCCGCTCCGTCCTCGCCGGCTCCGCGGACCTGCGCCTGCATCCCGACGTCACCGTCGAGGTCTTCCGCTCCGACGTGACCGGCGACCCCGACGACGACCTGCAGGCCCTCCTCACGCCCGGCGAGGTGGTGCTCGCGCGCGTCGTCGCCACCGGCCCGAAGTGGCGGCTGTCGTTGCGCGAGGTCCGCGAGCACGACACGGTCCGCGAGGCCCTTTCCCTGTACGCCGGTGGCCCGCCCTGGCTCGACCCGGATGCGCCGCCGCCGGCGGTGGTCGAGCATGTCGAGACGGTCCCTGAGCACCCGGCTCCGGACGCTCCCCGAGCACCGGAGGGTCGGGAGGCCGTTGCCGAGCAGGTGGCGCCGCCCAAACCGGCGATCCCGACGCCCGCGATGATGCCGCGCCGCAAGGGCGAGCCGGTCCGCGCGGTCCGGCCCGCCCCTGCGCCCTCGCCGGAGCCGATGCCCGCGAAGGAGTCCGCCCCGGCGAAGAAGGCCGCGGTGCAGTCGATGTCGTTGCAGGTCACCGCGATCAAGGCCGAGAAGGCCCATCTCGAGGCCGAGCTGGCCGAGCTCCGCGACCAGGTCTCCGGGCTGCGCAACGAGCGTGTGCAGTTCGCCAAGGACCTCGCCCGCGCGGCCCGTCAGCTGGAGATCCGCGACGCCGAGCTGGCGCGGATGCGCTCCCAGCTGCGCCGCGCCAAGCAGAAGACCGCTCCGCCCGAGGTCGCCCTCCCCGTCTTCGCCGACCGCGAGCGCGGCTTCCGTCATCTCGTCGAGGCCGCCTGGGCCCGGCGGATCCCGGTCGGCGAGCAGCCCACCCGCCCGCTGCCCGACTACGCGATCGGCGAGCGGTTCCTCGACAGCGTCGACGCGCTCGAGGGCATCGCCGTCGACAAGATCGCCGACGTCGTCATGGAGGTGCTCACCGGCCTCGCGGAGCAGTCGACCGGGCGTGAGCTGCACCAGCTGCGTACATCTGCCGGGGGCAATGCCGCGCCGCAGTCCCGTTCCGACGGCGCGGTCTGCTACCGGGTCTCGATGCAGATCCACACCCCCAGCGCCCGCCGGCTGCACTTCTGGAAGTGCCCCGACGGCACCATCGAGCTCTCCCGCGTCGTCGTCCACGACGACATGGAGCCCTAGGAACGCTTCAGCCCCAGCACCAGGTCAGCAGCCCGACCAGCGGGTCCGGGATGTTCTCGAGCTCGACGGCCTCACCGAGGATCGTGCCGTAGCGGATCTTGCGTCCCGAGGCGGTGCCGAAGAAGCGGTGGAGCTGGTCGGCGACCTCCTCGCTGCGGTGCTCGGGCTGGTTCTGCAGCGTACGGAACTTGCCGCCCTCACCGTTGGCCTCCAGGATCTCGACGATCCTCGCCGCGCCGATCGCCCGGATCATCTCGTCCTCGAGGTCGCGTCGGCAGGCGAAGAAGCCCTGCCCGGAGAGGTCCTCGCCGATCTGGCGACCGAGCGCGTTCGCGACGAAGCGCTCCTCGGCCTCGTCGTAGAGTCCGCCGACCCGGTGTCCCGCCGCGGTCATCTCCTTGATGAACCGCCCGGCGTTCCCGGCGCCGTTCATCGAGACGACCTCGATTCCGAGCTCGACCAGCTCCACCCCGTAGCACGGGGCCAGTGTCTCCACCAAGGCCTTGTCCGAGTCTCCCTCGACGAGCAGCGTGATCGGTCGTGTCATGGCGGAAACCCTAGAAGAACGTACGTCGGCACGCCTGTTCCATATATGCAACGCCTTGGACTAGCGTTGCATATATGGAACAGGACGTCGGGCGGCTCGTCGCGGAGTGCATCGAGCGCTCCGGACTCAGCGCTCGGCAGGTGGCCGCGCGAGCGGGCGTGTCGGCCTCGACGGTTCACCGAATCGTCAACGGCGTGGTCAGCCCGTCCGTCGACACGCTCGACACCATCACCACGGCCTGCGGCGCCGGGCTGACGATGAGCGCCTCTCCGCTGGCGACGCCGGCGGCCGCAGCGGCGGCACGCGCGATCCTCGATCCGCTGTATCCGGCCGACGTCGCTCCCGACATCGAGCTCTGGGCCGGCCGGATCGACGCCTGGGCCGACGGCGACCCGGTCGGGATCGTCGAGGAGGCCGCCCGGGCCTCGGGTGTTGCGCATCGTCCCGATGCCGTCCTGCTGAGCGGCGACGCCACCATCGGCCGACTCGCCTCCGCCGGCGAAGCCTCGGGTCAGCGGTGGGCGCTCTCCGGCGCGGCCGGCCTGGACCTCCCGGCCTTCGACGAGGCCGTACCCCGGATCTCGGTGATGTGGTGCGAGGACCCGAGCGCTCTTCAGCCCTTTCTCGCCAGCGGAACCCTTCGACCGGCGTCCGCCCCCGACGGCGCCACGGTGGTCGTCGTCTCCGCCGAACCCGATCTGTTCCTCGGTACGTTCGAGCGTGACCGGGTCGTCTACGCCGCCCCGATCCAGATCGCCATCGACGCCATCTCCGTCGGCGGTGACGCCGCGGACCGAGCCCGCGAGGAGATCCGGACGTGGTGACGAAGCAGCCCCGCTGGGCACCGGACCCCGAGACGTACGCTGCCCGCAAGCCGGCCACGGACGACACCTACCGGGTGGTCGCGGACCGCGAGGCCCAGGTGCGCGACACCGGCGTCTGGTGGACCGAGGTCGACACCTCCCGGATGCTCCCCGGCGACACCGAGAGCGCCTGGCGTCGGTTCCGCGCGCACCTCCCCGAGCTGGTCTGGAACGCCGCGCGGCTCGAGGGCAACAGCTTCGCCCTTCCCGAGGTGCGCACGCTGCTTGCCGGCATCACCGTCGGTGACCACGCGGCGGAGGAGGAGCGGCAGGTGCTGGCGCTGGGCGAGGCGTACGGCACGCTCCGCGACCTGGTCGGCTACGGCAGGTTCCATATCGACAAATCGACGTCCGACCGCCTCAACCGGATCCTCGCCCGCCACGAGGCGCCTGACGCCGGGAGGTTCCGTGGCGAGGGCACCCTGCGCCGCGGTGGCAGCGAGCTGCTCCGGACACGCTTCGCGGGGCTGCGGGAGCGCGTCGCCGAGACCGACGACCCCCGACTCCAGGCGCTCATCTACTTCTGCTCCGCCGCCCGGACCCGGTTCTACACCGCCGGCAACAAGCGCACCGCCCAGCTGATGATGACCGGCATCCTGATCTCGAACGGCTTCGACGCCATCACCGTCCCCGGTGTTCGGCGCCTCGAGCTCGACCACGCCCTCGACACTGTGCTCGCGACCGACGACGCCACCGAGCTGATGTCGTTCCTGGTCGACTGCGCAGCCTCCTCCGAGAGCTGACGGCTCACAGCACGAGGTCCGCCCGATCCCGCGTCGCCCGCACCAGCGCAGCATTCCGCAGATCGCTCGCGGCGATCTTGGCCTCCGCCTGCTCCCGCGACCTCCCGCCCGCGAGGAACCGCTCGAGCAGCCTCGGCACCAGGACATCGTCCGGGACATCGACGAACCAGGCCTCGTCCAGCAGGCCGCGTACGTCCCTCCACGGCCCCTCGTCCAGCAGCAGGTAGTTGCCCTCGGTGATCACGATCGGCTCATCCTCGATGACCACCCCACCCGGGATCGGCTCGTCGGTCACCCGGCTGAACGTCGGCCACTCGACTCTCTGCTGCCCCGCGCGAACCTGTCGCAAGGCAGCCACATACCGCTCGGCGTCGAAGGTGTCCGGCTCCCCCTTCCGCGCCCGTGCCCCCATCGCGTCCAGCTCCGCGTTGCTCCGGTGGAACCCGTCCATCGGCGCCACCACCGCGATGTGTCCGTCCGCGTTGAGTACATCCCGCAGCCGCTCCGCCAACGTCGACTTCCCCGCCCCCGGCGGCCCGACGATCCCGAGCACGAACCTGCTGCCGACCTTCTCCTTTAGCTGCTCCGCCAGCCGAAGGAGTCCGCTCTCACTGAGGGCCAAGGCAAACCTCCACTACGCACTCGAACCGATCGGCAATCAGGTCTTCTACTAGACGATGACACTCCGCGAACCCCGCTCGCGCCGACGGATCCCAGCCCCACATGATCACGTCAAGCCCAGGCCAAACGGCAACAGGGGGCGATCCCCGCATCCCCGATTCGGTGGATACCTTCCGACGCAGATCGACCACGACTCGATCACGAGCGCCAATGGAACCATGAAGTCCCGAAGGCCACTCTCCCGATGAGCACGGCGCTCCTCATCGGCGCAGGTATCGGCTACCTGCTGGGCATTCTCGTCGGCGTGTGGATCGCGCACGGCCACCGGACCGCTCACTAGGGCGCCTCAACGCATTCGAAGGAGTACTCCGAGCGAGCTGCTCCCCACATTTGAGGACGAGATTTGCGAAGTTCCGACCATCCAGTGACACCGTTAGAGAAGCTGGACAGGTGTCAGACCTCGGATCGCATGACGGCCTCTACGAACTGCTCGTCACCAACGACCTTCATGACCAGCTCAGACGGGTAGCCGATCGCGACGTCGAGACCGGCCAGGTGGACCAGGCCGACCAGCCACACGTACTTGCGCGCCACGTTTATCAAGCAGCCGTACGCAGCCTCGAGGCCGTGAAGGATCCCGAGCTTCGGGTGAAGGCCGCCAATGAACTCATCGCCCAACTCGAGACCGGCGATGTGGACCACATCGTCGCTCCCCCGACCGAGCTCCGCCGGATCAGCAGCCCACAGGCCCCAGGCACGGTCACCTACCTCAACACCCGCCCGAAAACCCCGCTCACTGAGGCGGCCCTGCTCACAAACTCCAAGGAGGAGCCCAGTCTCGCCGCCGAACTGCGCGCCGAGATCGACACCGCCGACGAAGTGGATCTGCTCTGCGCCTTCGTACGCTGGTACGGACTCCGCCTCGTCGAGCCCGAACTGAGACGCCTCCGCGACCGGGGCGGACGGCTCCGAGTCATCACCACCACCTACACCGGATCAACTGAGCGCGACGCGCTCGACCGACTCGTTCGAGACTTCGGTGCCCAGGTGAAGGTTCAGTACGACGCCCAGCGCACCCGTCTACACGCCAAGGCATGGATGTTCCGCCGCAATACCGAGTTCGACACCGCGTACGTCGGCTCTTCCAACCTCACCCGGACGGCCATGGTCGAGGGCGTGGAGTGGAACGTACGCCTGTCTCGCAAGGGAACGCCTTCCCTGTTCGACAAGTTCACCGCCACGTTCGATACCTACTGGAACCACGGCGACTTCGAACTGTATGACCCCGACCGAGACCGTGATCGGCTGGACGATGCGTTGGCCGAGGCATCCGGGCGGAGCCGTGGAGATCGAGTCACGATCTCGCTCTCAGGCCTTGAGGTCAGGCCATATCCGTACCAGCAGAAGATGCTCGACGACCTCGACGCAGAGCGTACGCTGCACGACCGGCATCGCAACCTCGTGGTCGCTGCGACGGGGACCGGAAAGACCGTCGTCGCTGCTCTCGACTACCGACGACTCACAGAGAACGACCCTGAGGGAAAGCGTCCCAAGCTCCTGTTCGTGGCGCATCGTAAGGAGATCTTGCAGCAGTCTCTGCGGACCTACCGCGAGGTCCTCTCCGACGCGACCTTCGGCGAGCTCTACGTCGACGGAGCTCGCCCGGAGCGTTGGGAGCATATCTTCGCCAGCGTGCAGTCACTGAAGTCGTACGGAGTCTCTCAGATCCCACCGAGCACCTACGACGTCGTCGTCATCGACGAGTTCCATCATGCTGAGGCAAGGTCGTATCGCGAGCTCATTGAACATCTAAGGCCCACGGAGCTGGTCGGTCTAACCGCGACGCCCGAACGCGCGGACGGGGTCAACGTCGCGTCGTTCTTCGACAATCGCATCGCCACCCAGCTCCGGCTGTGGGACGCACTGGGCGCAGACCTCCTCTGTCCCTTCCACTACTTCGCTGTATCCGACAACACCGACCTCCGGGCTGTGAAGTGGGTGCGCGGAAAGTACGACGACACAGCACTCTCCTCGCTATATACCGGTAACGACGCTCGCGCCCGGATCGTCCTCAACGAGCTCCGCGACAAGATGCCCGACGTGTCGCAGATGCGTGCCCTCGGCTTCTGTGTCGACGTGGCGCATGCCAACTACATGGCGGACGTCTTCAACAAGGCTGGGATCCCTGCCGGAGTGGTCACCGGCACCACTGCCTCCGCCGTACGCCGCGACTCGATCGCCGCGCTGCGCGAGCGACGACTCAACGTGTTGTTCTCCGTCGACGTCTTCAACGAGGGCCTCGACATCCCTGACGTAGACACCCTCCTGTTCCTCCGGCCCACCGACTCAGCCACAGTCTTTCTGCAGCAGCTTGGTCGTGGCCTGCGGCGCACCCGCGACAAAGCCGTTCTCACCGTTCTCGACTTCGTCGGCCATCAGAACAAGCAGTTCTCCTGGGATCGAAAGCTTCGAGCAATGACCGGGCTGACCAGAGCTGCTCTCCGCCGCGAGGTCGAACGCGGCTTCCCGTTCCTGCCCGCCGGTTGCCAGATCGTCATGGACCGCGAGGCACAGACGTTGATCGTCGACAATCTCAAGTCGCAGATCTCGAACCGCTGGCCCTCGATGGTTCAGGAACTGCGCTCATACGGCGACCTTTCCCTTTCTGAGTACCTCAACGAGTCGGGGATGGAATTGCCCGACGTTCTTCGAAAGGGCCAGCACTCGTGGACAGAGCTGCGCCGCTTGGCTGGCCTGCCAGTCCCGGAGGGCACCTCCGCCGAGTCGAGACTGCTGCGTCGCGTACGCGCGTTTTCCCACGTAGATGACCCGCTTCGCGCGACTACCTTCTCTCGGATGCTCGCAGACGACGCGCCGTCGTATTCATCGCTTTCCTCCGGCGAGCGGCGCTTGGCCGACATGCTCTTCTTTTCGCTCTGGCCCGATGGCGGCGGATTCGATTCGATCAATGCCGGATTCGCTGCCCTCCGGTCAGAGCAGGCGACACGGTCCGAGATCAAGGCTGTGGTCGACCTCGCCTTCGATTCCGCCCGTCACAGCCTGTCCAACCTTTCCGGTTCCCTTTCCGAGGTGCCACTCATGGTCCACGCGCGCTATCAGCGCGAAGAGATCCTGGCGGCACTGGGATATGCAAGCCTCGACCGGAAGCCGAACTCCATGCGCGAAGGCGTCAAGCACATCCCAGAGCTCAACGTGGATGCGTTCTTCATCAACCTCAAGAAGTCGGAAGCCGACTTCTCCCCCACCACGATGTATCGGGACTACCCGATCAGTCCGACGCTGTTCCACTGGGAGACGCAGTCCACTACCTCGGTGACGAGCAAGACTGGCCAGCGCTATCTGACGGGCGCAAGCAACGTGCTGCTCTTCGCGCGTGAGCAGGCCGACGGGGTTTTCGGCACGTCGCCCTATCTCTTCCTTGGCCCGGCCACCTATGTCTCCCACACGGGTGATCGCCCCATCGCGATCACCTGGCGCCTGGATCACGCCATGCCAACCGACTTCTTCACCGCGGCCACAGTGGCCGCAAGCTAGGCCTTGAGGCCTAGCGATGCAGCACGGGCCATCGAACCGGCTGGGCCCAGGCTGTGCGCTCTGCCAGCGTGGGAGATTTCTTTGCTTGATTCGGTTTAGATGTCGGTGGACACGGGTAGAACACTTCACGTGAAGGCTGCTCGGGCGCCATTGAGGGATCCGGCAGGCAGGCGGTGGTTCGGCCGTCTGCTGGCCTTGGCGACTCTCCTGCTCGCGTTGCTCACCGCGCTCCCGGCCACGGCGATCGACGTGCCGTTCGACCCGTTGCCGATCCCGGGAGAAGACGCCTGCAACAACCTCGATGCGCCGATTCCGGCTTCACCTCATGGGTTCGGATCATTCGTCGTCAAGCTCGATGTCGACCGCGCGGGGCGGTCGGCAGATCCGTTCGCCGCCAAGCATCCGGCATCGATCGAATCGGTTTACGGGACTTCGCCGCAGTGGTTCACCTATGACAACGGCTGCACTGGGCAGTTCGTGGCCGACGCCGGGACTGCGCTCAGCAACATCCTGCTCGAGGTCGCCGGCCTGCTTCCGAACTGGTCCCACGCCCTGCTCCACTCGGTGCTCTCCCCCAGCTCATGGCTCATCGCGCTCGAAGAACCCGTCGTAGAGGCCACGACTGCGACAACGCAGGGAGTGTGGTCGCCATGGCTGCCGATCGTCCTGCTTCTCGTCGTCGTCATCATCATCCTGCGGTCGCGAGCCGGTCGTTTCGCAGCCTCAGCCACCGCAGCGGCGTGGGCTCTTCTCGTGCTCGGGCTCTCGTCCTGGTTGATGAACTATCCGTTGGAAGCGGTCCACCTCGTCGATGACGGCGTGCGCGGAGCAACCGAGCTGATCGCCACGTCGTTCAACGACAACAAGGCTGTCCCGCAAGACGCCAAAGACCTCGGCGACGAGTCGGCGGTCGTCGCGGTAGACGTTCAGTTCGATCACATCGTCCGCACCACGCAGTACCGCACCTGGGTCACTGGAGTCTTCGGCAATCCCGACTCGGCGACCGCCAAGGAGTACGGGCCGAAGGTCTTCGCGGCTACGCACTTTTCCTGGAAGGAGTACGAGACCTACCGCGACGATCCTGAGGGTGCCGGCGCGAAGATCGTCGAGCAGAAGGCCGATGACTTCAAGACGTACGCCGAGCAGATCAAGGAGAACGATGCGCTGGCGTACGACCACTTCAAGGGCGGCCACTGGTCACAGCGAGCCACGACATCGCTGGTGAACCTAGCCATGATCTTGGTGACCTGCGGTTTCTTGCTTCTAGCCGCTCTCGCCACGCTGCTTGCGTACGCCCTGGTGCGGCTTCTCGTTCCCTTCTCCCCTGCGCTGGGCGTGCTGTTCATGATCGATCGCACCCGCGATGCGGCGGTCGCGATGCTCAAGCGTGTCGCCGGGCCGCTGGTGATGGGCCCGATCTGCTTCCTCGTGGGACTTCTGCTGCTGCGCTTCTTTGCCGCCATCCTTACGACCGACGCCCTCTGGTTCGTCCTCAAGCTCGGCCTCATCGCTGTGCTGACGTACGTCGCGTGGAAGCTGGTTCGGCCGCAGGCGTACACCGTGGGGCCTGTCTTGAATCGCGCCTTCGCACCCCTGAAAGCGGCGTTGGCGGCTCGAGTGGGTGCCGCGCATGGCGCCGGACGGCAGCCAGCCAACGTCACTGAGGCGGCACCCACATATTCAGGTGGGCAGTCGGCCAACTTCGCTCTCCCGTACCTACCACCGCCTGGAGCGACCTGGACCGATCCTGATGCGGCGAACTTTGTGCCGTACGTTCCCGCCCCGAAGGCACCGGAGCCGACGTCGTCGGCCGCGGACGAGCAGGTAGCGCGCTCAACGGGCACCCCGACCGTGAGCCAGAAACCTTCGCAATACGACTGGCCGATTGGCCCTCACCCGCAGGTGAGGGCCAGCGAGCTCTACCCTGCGCCGCCCGTGAGGCGAACGGCCGCGATCATGCCTTTGGGACCTCGGACCCGATTCCCACCGGACGGTCTCGAACTGGAGCCAAACACGGCATATCAGGTGGCTGGTCGCGGCACCTACTACACCGACGACGAGGGAATGGTGACCCACGTCGAGACAGAGTTCGGGACCAAAGGGAATCTGAACTGGGACCTGAACTACCCAGCGGCCAACGTGACATACGTAGTCAGCGACCGATTCCGCTACGACACCGACGCCGGCACAAGAACAGTGAGAGCGAGCGATGTACAAGCCAGGCGCGGCGATGCCCCGCGGTCACCGTCGATCCAGTCGTCGGTCGGGAGGGCCGCGGGTGATGGCTACGACGGCGGTCACCTACATCAGAACGCGCACGCAGGAGGAGCGGAGCGGATCAACATCGTCGCCATGCTCCAGGAACTGAACCGATCCGGTTCACAAGATTACGGCTCCATCCCCAACAGCTTCTACCGACTTGAGACCGAACTGCGCGCCATGGTCGACACCGGGCGTAACGTCGAGATTGATTTGTACATCGACTACCCCGAGGACAGCGATAGCCGAACGCCGACGGCCATCACCGCCGAGTACCGGATCGACGGCGGAGACCCCATACGAGAGGAATTCGAGAATGTCCGAGACGACTGAGCCCGAGGTTCCTGCACTGGTCCGCCAGGGCGAGCTGATCGAGGAAATCTCCGCGCTTCTGTCTGAGAGTGTCACGGGAGACTGGACAAAACTCGTCCTCACTCGTCGCGCGCTGTCGATGTTCGCCGAGGAGACCATGCAGGTCACCCGCCCTGACGGCTCCACGACCGGAACCCTGGGACCACGACAGGCATCCAAGCTGTTCAAGGAACTGCGACAGGTGATGTATCGGCCAGGAGCGGGCACGTGGCTGTCGCTGGAATGGACCGTGACCAACCGGGACGGTCAGCGACGGGCGGATGTCGACTTCAACTACGACGATGAACCCGCATGGCGGCGCGAGGTCGATCCAGGTCTGTATGGACTAGACCTCGAGAAGTTTCCGCGACGTGACGACGCGATCCCTCACTGGCTGAAGGCGAAGCTGGCCGAGGCTCGTGCTCGGGCCCAATGACGCAATTTCAGATTGAGCCAGATGTGGTCGGCGAGTGGGGCGACCAGATGGACTACGACGCTCACCGAACTCCCCAACTGGTTGGTCCGTTCCATTACGTGATCGACTCGTCGGCGGGCGAGGACCTCGTCACGACCCACCCATACTCTTCGTCACCAGCAAGCTGGCTGATGCGATCACAGCTGCTGGCCTCTCGGGAGTCGAGTTCGCACCTGCACGAGTCTCTGTCTCTGAGCAGGGATCCCTGAGCCCGCAGTGGGGCGAGCCCGACCTACCTACTCCAGCTGGTTTTCATCGGCAACAGCAACAGCGACATCTTCCTCCACGGTCGAGTCGACCTTCGCGTGAGCGCTCGCACGAAGGAGGTGTTCAACCGCTTCAACCTCGGCGACGCCGACGTGGATGCGGTTGACGAAGCCTAGGAACTCGGGCTTCTTCGGAACCCGTTCACGCCTCTCGGCGCCAGCGGTCGGGGGTGGTGCCGTAGCGGGCCTTGAAGCGGCGGACGAGGTAGCCGGGGTCGGTGAGGCCGGTGCGGGTGGAGATGACCGAGAGGGGGAGGTCGGTCTCGCGGAGGAGGCGGCGGGCTTCGGTGAGGCGGCGCTCGGTGAGCCAGTCGAGGAGGGTGCGGCCAGTGCGTTGGCGAATGACGGTGGTGAGGTGGCCGGGGGTGTAGCCCAGCGAGCGGGCGAGGTCGCCGGCGGAGACCTTGGTGGCGTACGTCCTCTCGATCTCGTCGAAGACGCGACTGACCAGCGGGTCGGGGGCGATGGGGGCGCTCGGGGCCAGACGCGCCGAGGCGACCAGGAGGTTCGTCAGGATCGCGGTGATGGCTTCGTGGGCGCCGAGACGGTCGGGGTGCTGTAGTTCGTCGGCGAGCTCGGCGAGCCACGACTGCCAGCGCGGGCGCTCGGCTTCGGGCACGAGCGCGTGGCGGTCGTCGGCGGCGAAGAGGGCGAGCAGGGGGTGGTGGGCCCAGGTGAGCGGGGAGATGGAGGCGAGGGCGGGGATGGCGTCGGGGGTGAAGGCCACCGACCAGGCTCGCGCGTGGGTGAGCTCGGCGATCGACTCGGCGGCCACGACCTCGCCGGGAGCAACCGCGTGGACCTCGCCGTCGCGCAGCGTCACCTGCCGGCCGTCGAGGCCGACGGCGCCTCCGCCACGCTCGACGTAGGCCAGGACCCAGAAGTCGTGAGCGTGCCGGTTGTCGGGTGGCAGGTGGCTGCTGTCGCAGTCGGGGTCGAGGGGCACGACCCTGACCGAAGGTACGCCAGGACGCTGGTCCCAGGCGTAGACCGGCGTGCCGTCGGCGCGCACCGTGCGGACGGCACGCGCTCGAGCCGGAACCGTATCCGAAGAACGTCCCATCGTCACCGACTTCCCTCCCACCGCAGATCCGCAGAATGTCTCATCGTGGAACTATGACCACGATACAGATCATCGACGGCCGCGCCGAGAGCGATCGGGGCCGCGAGTTCCTCCCCGGCATGGGCCGCGCCTGGCTCCTCCCCCTCTACGACCTCTTCACCCGGTTCGCCCGCGTGCGCCCGCTCCACGAGCGCACGGTCGAGCTCGCCAGCATCCAGCCCGGCCAGACCGTCCTCGACGTCGGCTGCGGCACGGCCAACCTCTCCTTCGCGGTGCTCCGCGCCGTCCCTGGAGCCGTCGTCACCGGGCACGACCCCGACGCGAGCGCGCTGCGGCTGGCCGCCCGGAAGGCGGGGCGGCGAGGCGTACGTCTCTCGCTGGTGCAGGGGTACGCCGACCGGTTGCTGCCCGAGGACGGCAGCGTCGACCACATCGTCTCCTCGCTCGCGCTGCACCACGTCGACGACGCCGGGCGCGAGGGGTTCGGACGCGAGGCTCATCGGATCCTCCGGCCCGGCGGGCGAGTCACCATCGTCGACTTCGGCGCCCCCGACCACGGGCCCGGTGGGCACAACCACGGGCACAAGGGACACGAGGGCCACCGGCACCGCGGCATGAACGCCTACACCGAGCGCAACCTCGACAACGGCATCGTCAGCCTGCTCATCGACGCCGGCTTCACCGACGCCCGCGAGGTCGACCACATCGACCACCGGTTCGGCCCGATCACGATCGTGCAGGCGACCCGCTGACGCACCTCGGTGTTAGACCCGCGCAGCACGGGCGGGCAGGCTGGCCCCATGTACTTCATCGGAGTCGACCTCGCCTGGGGCGCGCGCAGGCCGACGGGCCTGGCCGTCCTGGACGAGGAGGGCCGTCTCGTCCATGTCTCGGCCGCCCGGACCGACGACGAGATCGTCGCCGCCCTGGAGCCGTACGTCGACAACCACTGCCTGGTCGCGATCGACGCTCCCCTGATCGTCACCAACCCCACCGGTAACCGGCCGGCCGAGGCGGCGCTCAACAAGGACTTCGCTCGCTTCGACGCAGGCGCGCACCCGACCAACACCAGCAAGCCGGAGTTCAGCGAGCAGCCGAGAGGAGCCCGGATCGCGGCCCGGCTCGGGCTCGACATGAACCCGCGATCGGGCCGGCGGCGCCGAGCCATCGAGGTGTACCCACACCCCGCGACGGTCGCCCTCTTCCGCCTGGGACGCACGCTGAAGTACAAGCACAAGTCAGGCCGTGAGATCGACCAGCTCCGGGCCGAGCTGCTCGTGCTGCTCGGCCTGCTCGAGGGTCTCCAGAGCGCCGAGCCGCCGCTGCTGCTCGACGACCCGTCCTGGCTGGCCCTCCGCACCGCCGCCGAGAGTGCCGTACGCAAGAGCGAGCTGCGCGCGGTCGAGGACCAGGTCGACGCGGTGCTGTGCGCCTACATCGGCCTGTTCGCGACCCGCGCACCGGAGCGGACCACGACCTACGGCGACTTCGCCACCGGCTACATCGTCACGCCGACGCTGCCCGACGACCTCCGCCCCACACCACGCGGTCGGGCCGGGGCGAAGATCCACGACCCCGGGACCGCGGTCCGTGAGTACGCCGCGATCCAGCCGACGCTGCAGGAGGCGGCCGACCAGTACGTGCAACTGGTGACCTCGATCCTCGACGAGGCAGGCATCAACTACCTCACCGTGAGCTCCCGCGCGAAGTCGGTCGCGTCGTTCGCGGCCAAGGCGGCTCGCACCGTCGACGGACGGCCGGTCTACACCGACCCGCTCCGCGAGATCACCGACCAGATCGGGCTGCGGGTGATCACCTACGTCCACAGCGACGTCCAGGCCGTCGCCGAGCTCCTCGACGACCAGGTGGTGGTCCTCGACGACCGCGACATGGGTGAGGAGACGGCGAGCGAGGGCCGGTTCGGGTACGCCAGCCGCCACCTGCTGGTCAGTCTCGATCCCGCGCGCGAGGGGCAGCCGGCGTACGAGCTGTTGCGGGGGCGTCAGGCGCAGATCCAGATCCGCACCGTGCTGCAGCACGCCTGGGCCGAGTTCGAGCACGACATCCGCTACAAGGGCACCATCCCCAGCGAGCACGTGCCCGACTTCGACCGCCGGTTCACGCTCGCCGCCGGGCTGCTCGAGCTCGCCGACCGAGAGTTCTCCACGATCAGGGACCGGCTGCGGCAGGGCGTGACCGGCGCCAGCACCGAGCCCGTCGACGACGACCCGCGCATCAGCCCACGAGAGCTGGCGGCGTTCCTCGCCGGGCAGTACGCCGACGCCGGCTGGTCGCGCACCGACCACTACGGCTGGATCTCCGGCGTCATCCTCGAGCTGGGCATCACCTCGCTGACCGAGCTCGGCGACGCGTTGCGATCGGTGGACGAGGACACCCTGATGGCGCGGATGGACTACCGCTATCCGCCGGGCGCCGTGCGGCGGCTCGACGACGCCCTGCTCTGGGTCTACGGCGATGCGTACGTCGAGCTGCGGGCCAACGCACACCGGGTGCCCGCCCTACGGGCCAGGCTCGCCAAGATGCGCGACTCCGACTGAAATCCGATTCGGGTTCGGGTGCGAATCCCCGCTATGAGACGCCTGGATCGACACACCCTCGCCCATGCCGCCGCCGGCGTGCTCGCCGGAGCAGTCGGAATGTCCGTCGCGCACCTGACGGCGGCGCTGCTCACGCCGGCCTCCTCCCCCGCGCTCGCGGTCAGCACCGCCGTCATCGACGCGACGCCCACCCCGGTCAAGGAGTGGGCGGTGCGCGAGCTCGGCAGCGCTGACAAGCCGATCCTGATCGGCAGCGTGCTGCTGGTGACGATCGCGTTCACCGCGGCGATCGGGGTGGTCGCTCGAAGACGCCTACGTCTCGGGATGGCGCTCACCGCCGGACTCGTCCTGCTCGCCGGAGCCGCGGTGGTCCGCCGACCGCTGTTCGACATCGCCGACCTCGTGCCCACGCTGGTGGCGCTCGTCCTCGGCCCCGCCGTGCTCATGCTGCTGACCCGCGCACTGACCGTCGAGCACGCACCGAGCCACCGACGGGACGTACCGGGCGAAGGCACCGCCTCCCGCCGCAGCGTCCTGATCGGCTTCGGGGCGCTGGCCCTGCTCTCCGCCGCGGCGGCGACGGGCGGGGAGCTGGTCGTGCGGAGTCGTACGGCCCTCGCCAACATCAGGCTGCCACGTGTCCGGGACCCGTTGCCTGCGCTCCCGGCAGGGCTGGAGGAGACGTACGACGGGATCTCGCGGTTCACGACCCGCAACCGCGACTTCTACCGGGTCGACACGAAGCTGGCTGTCCCGATCGTCGACCAGGACAGCTGGTCGCTGACCATCGACGGCGACGTCGACCGCGAGCTGACCTTCAGCTACGACGACCTGCGCGAGCGTGAGAACGTCGAGCACGACATCACCCTGACCTGCGTCTCCAACGAGGTCGGCGGCAAGCTCGTCGGCGCGGCTCGCTGGACCGGCGTACCTCTCCGGGACCTGCTCGAGGAGGCCGGCGTCGGCAAGAACGCCGACCAGATCCTCTCGACCGACGTCGAGGGCTTCACGATCAGCACTCCGCTCGAGGCAGCCCTGGACGGCCGCAACGCGATGGTCGCCCTCGGCATGAACGGCGAGGTCCTCCCCCGCATCCACGGCTTCCCGGCCAGGCTGGTGGTGCCCGGCCTCTACGGGTACGTCGGTGCCACCAAGTGGGTCACCCGGCTCACCCTGACCCGCTACGACGAAGCGACGGCCTACTGGACCGACCGCGACTGGGCCATCGACGCGCCGATCAAGCTCTCCAGCCGGATCGACACACCCCGTCCGCTCAGCAACATCCCGGCCGGCCGCACCGTGATCGGCGGCGTCGCCTGGGCCCAGCAGCACGGCGTCGCCGAGGTCGACGTACGCATCGACGGCGGCCGCTGGCAACGGGCCGAGCTGGGCCCTGACGCCGGGATCGACTACTGGCGTCAGTGGTTCCTGCCCTGGGACGCCCAGCCGGGCAGCCATCAGCTGGCCGTACGCGTCACCGACCGCGACGGCACCGTGCAGAGCGACGTCCGGGCAGCCCCGTTCCCCGACGGGTCGAGCGGCATCCAGGAAATCGTCGTCACCGTCGCCTGAGAAAAAGAAGAAATCCGTTCCGGCCACCGTGCCGAAGCCCTCATGACAGCAACACGAACCATCCCTCGAAAGGCCATTCCATGAAGATCAACACGATCACCCGCACCGGCGGCGCGGCTGCCACTCTGGCTCTCCTGCTGGGTCTGGGCCTCTCGGCATGTGGCTCCGAGGACGGCGAGTCCGCGAACGACAGCGGCTCGAAGACCTCCGAGACCTCCGAGTCGATGCCCGAGGAGACCGAGGAGACCACCAACGCCGGGGCGCAGACCTTCGGCGAAGGCTGCAAGCTGATCCCCGCCGACGGCGCCGGCTCCTTCAACGGCATGTCGACCGCGCCGGTCGCCTCCGCGGCGAGCGCGAACCCGCTCCTCAAGACGCTCGTGTCGGCCGTCGGCCAGGCCGAGCTCGTCGACACCCTCAACAGCGCCGACGCGCTGACCGTGTTCGCCCCGACCGACGACGCGTTCAAGAAGATCCCGAAGGCCGACCTCGACGCCGTGCTGGCCGACAAGGACATGCTGACCAAGGTCCTCACCCACCACGTGGTGGCCGGGCAGCTCGGTCCGGACGAGGTCGCCGGTGAGCACGAGACCCTGGCCGGCGACAAGATCACCGTCGAGGGTTCGGACGAGGAGTTCACCGTCGGCAAGGAGAACGCCAAGGTGCTGTGCGGCAACATCCCGACCGCCAACGCCACCGTGTACGTCGTCGACACCGTTCTGATGCCCTGATCGGGACATCGAACCGGACATCCGCGAGGATCGACACATGAGATCGCTCAGCTCAGTCCCCTCCGACGACTCGTCGTCGGAGGGGACCGGGTCCCCAGGGCTCGCCGGCCTGCTCCGCCGCATCGGTCGAGGCGACGAGGCCGCCTTCGCCGCGCTCTACGACGCGACCTCCGCCCGCGTGCACGGACTCGTGCTGCGGGTGGTGCGCGACCCCGCGCAGGCCGAAGAGGTCACCCAGGAGACGTTCCTCCAGGTGTGGCGGTACGCCAGCAGGTACGACGAGAGCCTGGGCAGCGCCCAGTCGTGGCTGCTCACCCTCGCCCACCGCCGTGCGGTCGACCGGGTCCGGTCGGCCGAGTCGGCCGGTCGGAACGACACGGCCTACCACGGCACCACCCAGACCACACCCCATGACACCACGGCCGAAGCCGCGGAGACCTCGCTGGAGGCCCACCGCGTCCGCGCCGCTCTCGAGACGCTGACGGCGCCCCAACGTGAGGCCCTGCAGCTGGCGTACTTCGGGGGTTACACCCACACCGAGGTCGCCGCCATGCTTGAGCTGCCGATAGGCACTGCAAAGACCCGTATCCGGGACGGACTGATCCGCTTGCGCGACGCGATGGGAGTGAGCCGATGAACGCGCACGACATTCACGCCCTCTCCGGCGCCTACGCCGTCGACGCCCTCGACGACATCGAGCGCGCTCGGTTCGAGGAGCACCTCGCCGCCTGCGCGGACTGCCGCGACGAGGTGGCCAGCCTGCGCGACAGCGCTTGGATGCTCGGCAGCCTGACCGACACCGCGCCGTCGCCCGAGCTGCGCGACCGGCTGCTCGCCGGTATCAAGGAGATCCGGCCGCTTCCGCCCGAGATCCCGGCGATCCACGAGGACGTTCCCGAGCGTTCGGAGACCTCCTCCGGCCGCCGCCGGCTCGGCTGGCGTGCGTTCGCCGCCGCGGCCGCGGTACTGGCCGTCGTCGGCACCGGGACGGTCGCCGCGGTCGAGCTGATCCGCGACGACTCCAGCCAGACCATGACGACCGCGGAGCGGGTGCTGAGCGCGAAGGACGCGACGACCGTCGCCGTCGACCTGCCCGGCAAGGCCCGTGCCCGGGTGGTCCGCTCGGTCTCGGAGAACAGGGCGGTGCTGGTCACCTCCGGCATGCCGGCCGCTCCGGCCGGCAAGGTCTACGAGCTGTGGCTCCAGCACGACGATGTCATGGTCCCTGCCGGCCTGATGCCGGCCGGCAGCGACCAGACCTTCGTCCTCGAGGGCGACGCCGCGGATGCGAGCGCTGCCGGGATCACCGTCGAGCCCGAGGGAGGCTCCGACGAACCGACCTCTGCCCCGATCGCCCTGTTCGACTTCTCGCAGGCCACCTGACCTGCGAGAAGGGGAGGCCGGCCGGTTCAGGCGCACGGGGCGAGGGAGGCCCCGGCCCGGCTTCCGACCAGCAAGGGCGTACTGTCGGAGGACGGAGCCATTCAGGCTTCCCATCAGAGAGATCCCCATGAGCGACAAGTCACCGCGGCAGAAGATGTCCAAGAAGTCCGGGAAATCCATCAAGGCGAAGCGCGCCGAGAAGCGCAGCTCGGGGTCCACGGAGACCCTTGCCGACAAGATCCATCCGCCGAAGAAGAAGTGATGCGCCTAGGGCTCGGTGTCATCGCCTCGTCGGCCAAGGAGAACGAGCACCGCCTGCCGCTCCACCCCAAGCACATCCCGAACCTGGATGCTGACATCCGGTCCAGAATCACGCTCGAGGACGGCTATGGCGCCCGGTTCGGGGTCAGCGACGAGGCTCTCGGGACGTATGTCGCCGGGTTCGCGTCACGCGACCAGATCTTGGCCGACTCCGACGTCGTGCTGCTCCCCAAGCCGCAACTCGAGGACGTCGAGGCGCTGAGCCCGGGGCAGACGCTCTGGGGCTGGCCACACTGCGTACAGGACCCGGAGCTGACCCAGGTCGCCATCGACCGGCGCCTGACCCTGATCGCCTTCGAGGCGATGAACCACTGGACCCGCGACGGTGCGGTTGGTCTGCACGTGTTCCACAAGAACAACGAGATGGCCGGCTACTGCTCGGTCCTCCAAGCGCTCGAGCTGGCCGGGTTGACCGGCGACTACGGTCGCCGCCTGAGCGCGGTGGTGATCGGTTTCGGAGCCACCGCACGTGGCGCCGTGACCGCCCTCAACGCGCACGGTGTGCACGAGGTCGCGGTGCTCACCAACCGAGAGGTGGCCGCGGTCGGCTCACCGATCCACTCGGTGCTGATTCGGCAGTTCGACCACGAGCCGGACGGCAAGCACGTCAGCCACGTGATCACCGAGCGGGGGCGCGAGCCGCTGGCGCCGTACCTGGCCGAGAACGACATCGTCGTCAACTGCACCCTGCAGGACACCGCCAACCCACTGGTCTTCCTCGAGGAGGAGGACCTCTCCGCCTTCCGCCCCGGCAGCGTCATCGTCGACGTCTCCTGTGACCTGGGCATGGGCTTCACCTGGGCCCGGCCCACCACCTTCGACGACCCGGCCTTCCTGGTCGGCGACCACGTCCTCTACTACGCGGTCGACCACAGTCCGTCATACCTGTGGAACTCGGCGACCTGGGAGAACAGCAACGCGTTGATCCCGTTCCTGCGCCCGGTGCTCGAGGGACCGACCGCATGGGACGCCGTCGAGACGCTGCGCCGAGCGATCGAGATCCGCGACGGCCGCGTGCTCAACCCCGCCATCCTCGCCTTCCAGGGGCGCGCGACGGAGGCGCCTCACGCTCTGGTGTGACCGTGGGTCAGGCGTACGGATCCAGAGTGACCGCGGCCGGCTTCCCGCCCGCCAGTGCGTTGCCGAAGCGGGCGTCGGTCAGCTTGAAGGTGGCGGCGCCGAAGTCGGCTGCGACGAGGCGGTCACGGATGCCGGCGGGGTAGTTGTCCCAGCCGACCAGGCCCTTGACCTGCCAGACACCCTCGTGGTTCTCGGGCGGCTCGTCGCCGCCGCCGGTCTTGGGGAAGCGGAAGCAGTGGGTGCTGCCGCCGTCCTTGTGATAGACGGCCTTGGGGTGCGTACCGCCCTCGAACTGCAGCTCCGCCTCGGGCTTGATCTGGTAGCCGGAGTGCTGGGAGACGGACATGAACCGCGCGTGACCGTCCTGCACCCACACGATGATGTGCTCCCAGTCGTGCCGGTGGCCGGCCGACCCGGGGCCCCAGGAGACCTGGTCCTTCTCGAAGTAGTAGCCGTAGAGGTACGCGCACCAGCCGTTGTTGCACTTCGAGCGGGAGTAGACGTTGGTGTTCTGCAGGTCGGAGAGGTCGCGGCACTGGCCGTTGACCGTGCCGCCCATCGCGAGGCCGCCGTTGAGCGTGCCGTCGGGGCCGATCGCCGGGGTGTTGTAGCAGCCGTCGGTGTCGAAGTCGAGGGCCGGCTGCCAGGTGCGGTCGGCCTCCGGCGCCGAGGCCGGCAGCGCGGGTGGCGGCGCGGCCCATGCCGGCGCCGGGACGACGGAGAGGATTGCGGCGAGCGGAAGAGCGAGGGCGAGCCGGCGCGCGAGGCGTGTCCCGAGAGTCATGTGGGGGTCCTTCGTCGTGGGGGCGGAAGGCAGCGCACCGATGCAACCAGCGTGGCGTCGGGGTGACAACCCCCGGCTGGTGAACGTGGCGGTAACCCGCGGGGCTTCTCCCTGCCCTGGTTGGATGGTCGGGTGGACGCGACGCAGTGGCAGCAACGGATCACCTCCGAGCTCGCCGATCTCGGACAGCAGGAGTTCGTGATCATCGGCGAGCCCCAACCACCGGCGCCGGAACCGACCGGCTTCCTGGCCCGGTTCAGGTCGAAGCCCGTCGCCCCGTTTCGCTGGGGTCAGGTGCTGTGCGTCGACGAGGCGCTCTACGCCGAGTTCGCAGGTACGCGGCACATCGGTGGCGCCTGGGAGGCCTCGGCCGAGCAGCACGAGGCGCTTCGCGCGGCCGGCTGGCTGACACCCGACGAGACCGACCCGATCGCCCCGGCACCGTCTCAACCGCACTACTGGCGGACCGCGCCGCAGCCTGAGGCAGAGCTCGTCGCCGGCCTCCTCGTCGACGCCTTCCGCATCCTCGGCGCCGACTTCGCGACTCTCACGCTCAAACGGGATCGCTAGCCCATCGGTCTCGCTGCAGAACAGGTTCTGCGTCTTGTACCCGGCGTTGCCGTCTGCGGAGTGTCAGGCAGCCTCCTCGTGGTGGTCGACCAGGTCGCGGATGAGGCTCGCCGCCGGCTCACGGACGAAGTCCGCGAATCCGAGGAGCGCGGCCCGGCCCTCAGGGGGCAGCCCGGCGCGCAGCGCCCTGATCGACGCCGGGCGGACCAGCCAGGCGGCGAGGCAGGCTGGGTAGTCGGCGGGGTGCGTGAACAGCTCGGCGAGCTCTTCGTCATCGGGGTGATGAAACGCGTGCAGCCCCGCATCCATGGCGAGGTTGACCAAAGCGTGAGGGATGTCGGTGAGCAGCCCGTAGTCCCTCAGCCCCCGCCGTATCCAGATCTCACCCGGGCCCTGCGCACACGCCTCCCGCAGCACCTCGGTCCATCTGTCGGGCTCGTCAGCCACCGCGTATGCCACCTCGTCCGACACCCGCAACGGCGCCGTCTCGAACATCGCCCCGCTCTCCAACGGCACGATCCGGCCGATCGCACACTCGCCCTCCTCGACGAGCATCCCGGCTCCGATGTTGATCGTCCGCACCTGCTCTCCGGTCTCCGGGTCCTCCCACAGAAGATGTCTCGGCTCCCGCTCCAGAAGGCGTACGCCGCGCATCGACGCCCGCGCCCACTCCCAGATCCGGTCGGCCCCGGCGATGAGATCGCCGGAGGCGTTGTGACGCAAGAACGCCTCGAGCCCGCCCAGCTCGTAGAGGAACGTCTGGCGATAGACCCAGTCGCGATCCATGATCTGGATCCGGTCGTCCTCCCGGTCGCGAAGAGGATCGGGGCCGCCGCGCACCTCCATCGCGACCTGAATCGCCTTGGACATCCTCCACTTGTTGCGCGGCTGTGTGCCCTGCATCGCCTGGGAGACGATCCATCGTGAGTGAGCCCATCGCGGCATCGTGGCACCGAGCATCCACATCTGCTCGAGTCGCTCGATCCGCAGCGGATGCCAGAACTGCTCGCCGTCGAGCTGGTTGCCGGCCCGATGGACGATCTCCAACGCCGCCTTGGCATCCCCGCGAGCTTCGGCATCGATCACAGCGAACATCGCCGGCCAGTACGGACTGTCGACGACCTTCTCGGCGAACGACCGCCGCCGCGGATCCCCGGACCTGCTCGGTGGCCGTGGTGACCTCTCGTGCTTCTTTCGTTTGGACATGCCCCCAGCAGACCCCCGATCCCGCTGCGCCGCCACCGTCATCCGCGAGGCTGTGGACAAGTCGATCCCGAGACCTGCCTGTGGACGGCAACCGGCACGGCGCTCAGGCCAGCGCGAGGAAGAGCTTCTCCATCTTCTTGGTGTCGACGCTGTCGCGACCACCTTCTGCGAGGCACTTCTCCAGCCCTGTGGCGACCAGCGCGTAGCCGCCACGACTGACGGCCTTGTTGACGGCCGCCAGCTGAGTGAGCGCATCCTCGCACTCCGAGCCTTCCTCGAGCATGCGGATCACCGAGGCGAGGTGTCCGTTGGCGCGCTTGAGTCGGGTGATGATGGCCTTGATCTCGTCAGGCTCGAGCTGCATCGTCGTCCTTCTTTCCGGTAAGTGCATCCAGCATGCCAGCGAGGCGCTGCCGCGCATCCGCCGCAACCTCGGCAATGCCGGCGTCGGCACTGAACGAGGTCATCGCGGCCGGGTCGAAGATCTCGACCCGGGTCTCCTCACCCTCGGCGGCGACCACGACGTTGCACGGCAGCATCGTCGCGATCCGCGGGTCGGCCTCGAGCGCGCGATGCGCGAGCTGAGGCATGCAGGCACCGAGAATCACCTGCTGCGGAATCTCGACGCCGAGCTTGGCTCGCAGGGTGGCGGTCAGGTCGATCTCGGTGAGGACGCCGAACCCGGCGTCGCCGAGGAGGTCTCGTACGCGCGCCAAGGTCTCCGCGTACGACGTGGGCACGGTCGCGCTCAGAGTGAAGCCGGTCATCAAAGTCTCCGTTCGGTCCCAGCGATTCTATAACCCCCCGGGGGGTTATGCTACCTTCGATATCGTAACCCCCTGGGGGGTTATAGATCCGAGATGTCGCCACACCCACCGCAGCAGGAAGGACCCGCCATGACCACGACGACCGACACCGACTCGCTCCACGCCGAGTCGCCCCACGGCAAGAGCG
Organism: Nocardioides sp. NPDC057772; assembly: GCF_042798075.1. Taxonomy (NCBI): domain Bacteria; kingdom Bacillati; phylum Actinomycetota; class Actinomycetes; order Propionibacteriales; family Nocardioidaceae; genus Nocardioides; species Nocardioides sp. NPDC057772. The sequence goes on along the minus strand of NZ_JBHVKN010000001.1, from coordinate 72,857 downwards.
TCCTGCGGGAGCTCGGACCGCTCCACCAGGAGCTACGCCGCGCCATCCCCGACGTGTACAAGGGGTGGAGCGGGCTCTCCAAGGCCGCCTTCGCCGACGGGGCGCTCGACCGCAAGACCAAAGAGCTGATCGCGTTCGCCATCGGCGTGGTCGAGGGCTGCGACGGCTGCATCGCCTCCCATGGACAGGCCGCCGCCCGGGCCGGCGCGAGCCCTCAGGAAGCGGCCGAGGCCATCGGCGTCACCTTCCTCATGCACGGCGGCCCCGCCACCATCCACGGTGCACGGGCCTTCGACGCGTTCTGCGAGTTCGTCGACGCCCTCGACGCCGGCGAACCGCCCGCCTGAGCACCCACCAGAACCACAGAACAGGAATCGAACGATGTGTCGCTCCGTACGTTGCAAGAAGTGCGGCAAGACCACCTGGGCCGGCTGCGGCCGCCATGTCGCCCAGGTCAAGGCCTCCGTACCCTCCGGCCGCTGGTGCCCCGGGCACTCCGCCGACCCCAAAGACCCCAACGGCACCTGGCTCGCCCGCATCCTCGGCCACTGATAGTCGGCGTCCCGCCTATCGTGCTCAGGGTGAGCACTCTCGCCGATCCACAGCTCGGCGCGCATGACCTGGACGCGGCGAGCTGGGTTGCCCGTGCGCTGGGACTACGGGACGACGTGGCGACCAGAAAGCAGCCCGTCTTCGGCGGATACACACCGGACGACATCCGTCACGCGGTCAGACGCCGTGACGTGCAGACAGTCCATCGCGGCGTAGACGTCACCTACACCGGCCATCTCACCTGGCGCCGCCACGCCTGGGTGGCGGTGCACTACGCCGAGCCGGCAGCACTGGGCGAGCCGTCGCACTCGAGCTGCGGCGCGGCGACGACGCCGGGTCACCCGGGATCTCGACGCCCGCCGCTGTGGACGTGCACGTGCAGATTCTTGGAGCCCCTATAGGCATCGAGGTTCGTGAGCACTGCCGCGGCACCGTGCTCGCGCTCCGCGTCCCGGTCCACCGCCTGGACGACATCGAGAAGCTCACGTAGGTCGGATCCGGCAGCGGCGCTCATCCCAGCAATCTAGAGCCGACAAATGAGTCCGGTCCCGCACCCAGGAGTGGATGCGGGACCGGACTCAGTCATTCAGAGCTCAGCTGCAACCGGAGGTCGAGCCGCAGCCCTCGCAGACGTAGCAGGAGCCGGCGGGGCGCATCTTGGTGCCGCAGGTGAAGCAGAGCGGGCTGTCGATGGCCATGCCGCTGATCGACTCGAGCAGCTCGGCGGTGGTGTGGGCGGCCTTGGGGGCCTCCGATGCGGCAGCGGCCTCGGCCGGAGCCTCAGCGGGAGCCTCGTCCTTGACGTCGGCCTCGACGACCTCGGTCTTCGCCTCCACCTTGCGCTCCGGAGCCGGCTTCTCGACGAGCTCGGCGGCGGTGGTGCCGTTGCCGAGCTGCTCGTAGGAGCCGGTCTCGAGGTAGCGCTGACGCTCCTCGGCGGAGTAGATGCCGAGCGCCGCACGGTCCTCGAAGGACATGTAGTCCAGCGCCAGGCGGCGGAAGACGTAGTCCATGAGCGACTGCGCCATGCGTACGTCCGGGTCGTCGGTCAGGCCGGCGGGCTCGAACTTCAGGTTGGTGAACTTGGAGACGTACGTCTCGAGCGGAACGCCGTACTGAAGGCCGACGGACACCGCGATGGAGAAGGCGTCCATGACACCGGCCAGGGTCGAGCCCTGCTTGCCGAGCTTGAGGAAGACCTCACCGAGCTCGCCGTCGGCGTGCGCACCGGAGGTCATGTAGCCCTCGGCGCCACCGACCGTGAAGGAGGTGGTGCGCGAGACGCGGGACTTCGGCAGGCGCTTGCGGGTCGGCGCGTAGACGATCTTCTCGATGATCTTCTCGACGACCTCGGGCTCGACCTCGGCGGCCGGAACCTCCGGAGCAGCGGCGGTGGAGAGACCCTGGTCCTTCTTGGCGTTCTCCGACTTGCCGTCGGCCAACGGCTGGCCGACCTTGCAGTTGTCGCGGTAGATCGCGGTGGCCTTCAGACCCAGCTTCCACGACTCCATGTAGACCTGCTCGATGTCCTCGACGGTCGCCGTCTCGGGCAGGTTGACGGTCTTGGAGATCGCACCCGAGAGGAACGGCTGGGTCGCCGCCATCATGCGTACGTGGCCCATCGGCTGCAGCGCGCGCTTGCCCATCGCGGTGTCGAAGACCTCGTAGTGCTCCTGGCGCAGGCCCGGGGCGTCGACGACGTGGCCGTGCTCGGCGATGTAGGCGACGATCGCCTCGATCTGCTCGGGCTGGTAGCCCAGCTTCTTCAGGGCCCGCGGGATCACCTGGTTGACGATCTGCATCGAGCCGCCACCGACGAGCTTCTTGAACTTGACCAGCGAGAAGTCGGGCTCGATGCCGGTGGTGTCGCAGTCCATCATGAAGCCGATGGTGCCGGTCGGCGCGAGCAGCGAGGCCTGGGCGTTGCGGAAGCCGTTGACCTTGCCGATCTCGACGACGTCGCTCCACACCTTCGTCGCCGCGTCGATGATGTTGCGGTCGACCGGGTTGATCGAGCGGACCGCGTCGTTGGCGGCCTGGTGCTTGCGCATGACCCGCTGGTGGGCCTCGGCGTTGCGGGCGTAGCCGGCGTACGGACCGACGACGCCGGCCAGCTCGGCCGAGCGCTTGTAGCCGGCACCGGTCATCAGCGAGGTGATGGCGGCGGCCATGGTGCGGCCACCCTCGGAGTCGTAGCCGAGACCCATCGCCATCAGCAGGGCGCCGAGGTTGGCGTAGCCGATGCCGAGCTGGCGGTAGTCGCGGGTGGTCTCGCCGATCGCCTCGGTCGGGAAGTCGGCGAAGCAGATGGAGATGTCCATCGCGGTGAAGACGATCTCGCAGGCCTGCTGGAAGCGGACCGCGTCGAAGGTGTCGTCGTCCTTGAGGAACTTCAGCAGGTTCAGCGACGCCAGGTTGCAGGAGGAGTTGTCCAGCGACATGTACTCCGAGCACGGGTTGGAGCCGGTGATCCGGCCCGTCTCCGGGTTGGTGTGCCAGTCGTTGATGGTGTCGTCGTACTGCAGACCCGGGTCGGCACACTCCCACGCGGCGACCGAGATCTTGCGGAACAGCTCGCGGGCGTCGATCTCCTCGATGACCTCACCGGTCGTACGCGCCCGGAGACCGAACTTCTTGCCCTCCTCGACCGCGCGCATGAACTCGTCGGAGACACGCACCGAGTTGTTGGCGTTCTGGTACTGCACGGACGAGATGTCCTTGCCGCCCAGGTCCATGTCGAAGCCGGCGTCGCGCAGCGCGCGGATCTTGTCCTCCTCGCGCGCCTTCGTCTCGACGAACTCCTCGATGTCGGGGTGGTCGACGTCGAGCACGACCATCTTGGCGGCGCGACGGGTGGCGCCACCGGACTTGATGGTGCCCGCGGACGCGTCGGCGCCGCGCATGAAGGAGACCGGGCCGGAGGCGGTGCCGCCGGAGGACTTCAGCAGCTCCTTGGAGGAGCGGATGCGGGAGAGGTTGAGACCGGCACCGGAGCCGCCCTTGAAGATCAGGCCCTCCTCCTTGTACCAGTTCAGGATCGAGTCCATGGAGTCGTCGACCGAGAGGATGAAACAGGCCGAGACCTGCTGGGGGGACTCGGTGCCGACGTTGAACCAGACCGGCGAGTTGAAGGCGAAGTGCTGGTTGACCAGCAGCCAGGTCAGCTCGCGACCGAAGAGGTCGGCGTCGGCCTCGGAGGCGAAGTAGCCGTTCTCCTTGCCGGAGGCGACGTAGGTGTTGACGACGCGGTCGATGAGCTGCTTCAGGCTCTGCTCGCGCTTGTCGGTGCCGAGGGCACCGCGGAAGTACTTGGTGGTCACGATCGTCGAGGCGTTGATCGACCAGAAGTCGGGGAACTCCACGCCGGTCTGCTCGAAGACGGTCTCGCCGGTCTTCCAGTTCTTCTGGACGACGTCGCGCCGCTCCCAGGTGATCTCGTCGTAGGGGTGGACGCCCTCGGTGCTGAAGATGCGCTCGATCTTCAGCCCGGCGCCCGTCTTCGACGATGCCTGTGCCTCTGCTGCCGTGTCTGTCATTTCGTTCCCCCTGTTGTCATCGATCGCTGTGCCGTACTGCTGGTCGGTGCTGATGGTGGAGTCTCCTGTAGCGCCCGTTCGGGCTTCGTGCGTCGTGCTGTTGTCTTGCTGGATGGCCCGGACAGGTCGCTTCCCCACGGCCTGCCCGGGCCGGTCTGTGTGCCATCTCGCTGTGAATGGCCGTGGGATCTAGTCGCGGCCCACCGGAGCCTCGACCGGATGTTCTGCCTCGAAGTCCTGGACTTCCCGTTCCGTACGCAGCATCTGGATCTCACGCTCGAAGTCGTCCGCCGAGCCGAAGGCCCGGTAGACGCTCGCGAAGCGCAGATAGGCCACCTCGTCGAGCTCGCGCAGCGGCGCGAGGATCGCCAGCCCCACCTCGTGGCTGGGGACCTCGGCCAACCCCTGGCTCCGCAGCGCCTGCTCGACCTCCTGGCCGAGGCAGGCGAGCTGGTCCTCGGTGACCGGGCGGCCCTTGCAGGCCTTGCGTACGCCGTGCACCGCCTTGTCGCGACTGAACGGCTCCGCTGCGCCGGAGCGCTTGGCCACCATCAGCTGCATCTGCTCGACGGTCGTGAACCGCCTCCCACATTCCTGGCAGACCCGGCGACGCCGGATCTGGCCACCGTCCTCGGCCACACGGGAGTCGAGCACCTTGGTGTCGCTGTGTCGGCAGAACGGACAGTGCACGGTCGAGCCCCTCTCATGAAGCCTTGTGGATCCAGGCCGTCTCCGCGGCGGCCCGAGCCTGTGGAACCTGTGGAATTGAGCGTGAGCCCCTGTGGAACAACACCCTCGTCGCTGTGGGCCATCCACCCATTTGTGTGAACTAGATGTGGATAACTACAGCGGTGTAACTACTAGATGTAGTGGTAACCGTACGCCCGGCCCCCAGACGATGCAAGCGAGGGTCGTCCTTCCCCGCGTGTCCGGCGTGTCGCCGACCAAACGCCGAAAGATTCCGGTTCGACGGCGCCACGCTGGGTCGGATGGGTAAGAATGACCCCGTGACAAACATCTCCGGAGGAAATCGCGTCGGGTCGCGGAGAGGCACGCGCCCCAGAAGCGGTCCCCGGCCACCGTTCATCTTGCCTGCGATCGCGACGCTGGCATTCCTCGTCATCTGGGGAGTGCTGGTGTGGGTCGCCGTCGGTTTCGGGGCCGACGCACGGGGAGGCGATTCCGGCGCCTGGGCGAAGCTCGCCATCGCGGCCGTCGTGGCCGTCGCCTGCCTCTTCCTGACCTTCACCTTCGCCGGAAAGGCCTGGCGGGCCCTCTCCGGCCCCCCCACCCCGCCGCCCGCCGACGACTACGCCGGAAGCCACTCCAACGCCTACGTCGAGGAGCAGGACTACCCCGACCAGCCCTATGGCGACCAGATGTACTCGGAGCAGGCCTACCCGGAGCAGGACTACTACGGCACCGGTTCCTACGGCTACGAGGACACCGGCTCCTACGGCCGGCACAGCTCCGACACCGGGAGCCAGTCTGCCTACGGCGACACCGGCAGCCGTTCGGCCTACACCGACACCGGCTCCCAGGCTCCCTACGGCTACACCAGCACCTCCCCGGACTTCGGCAACACCGGAAGCCGGTCCGCCTACGGTGCCCCGACCTACCAGCCGCCGGCAGCGTCGCCGCAGGCCCCTCCGCCCTACTACACGAGCCCGCCGACCCCGACGTCCACCCCGACGCCCGCGACCCCTCAGACGTACGGCTCGCAGGGCTACGGCACGGACAGCTACCCCATCCAGCAGGCCGGCTCGCCGCAGTATCAGTCCGGCGCCTACCAGGCCCCGACCAGCTACGGCCAGACCGGCTCGAGGGCTCGGCTGACGCAGGACCCCGCAGCGACCCAGGCGATGCCCACCCAGCGGCAGCCACAGGACCCGCCCGCCGCCCAGCCTGACGACGAGTGGCCTCCCCGGCACAGCGCCCGCAACAAGCAGTGGCCGCCGGCCGAGCCGGACACCCCCTATCGCGGGCGTCACTGACGACCGCCAGACAGCGAGAGTGCCGCAGACGCTTCCCATCGTCTGCAGCACTCTCACTTTTCCCCGGTTGCCGGCTGCCAGGGTCGAAGGAGCAGCCGGACATCTGTACGGCGCCGCTTACGGCGCGGTCGGAATGATCAGGGTCTGACCGGACACGAGCATCGAGGACTCGAGGCTGTTGAGCTCCTTGATCGTCTGCTCCATCTCCCGAATCGAAGCGTCAGTGCCGGCGACGGCCTTCGCGGAGATGCCCCAGAGCGTGTCGCCATCGCCGACGACCATCGTGTGGGCGGCGGGGGCGGGGCCACGAAATCCGGCATCAGCATCGGAACCACCCTCCACCGCGAAGGCCACCCGCGCCCCGATGAGCGCGATCCCGAAGAGCACGACGAGCGCGAACGCGAACACCACGATCCGTCCGCGACGGGTGAGCCGCACGGTCGAACGACGCACCTCCCGCACCGGTCGGGGCGGTTCGGCTACGGGCAGCACATAGACGGTTGCACTCATCACGGCCTCCAGTTCACAAGTCTCTCGATCACGTGTTCGATCGAGCACATGTTCGAAGGTAGATCACGTGTTCGAACAACGCAAGTAGCGACCGCAAGAATTTTCGAACGCCGACACGCGCCGTTCACGAGATCGAACAGATGTTTGATGTCGTGGTGCCAGAGGGACTAATGTGATGACATGACCACGCAGAAGACAGGCACCGGATCAGGCGGTTCGAAGAGCCGCGTCCGCGAGCTCCCCGACGGGCCGCCGGACGCGACCGGGCTCACGCCACGTCAGCAGCGCATCCTCGCTCACCTGCGCGACAGCATCGAGCAGCGCGGCTACCCGCCCAGCATGCGCGAGATCGGCGCCGCGGTCGGCCTGACCAGCACGAGCAGCGTCGCCCACCAGCTGCGCGCGCTGGAGCAGCGTGGTCTGATCCGCAAGGACCCGAAGCGACCCCGCGCCCTCGAGGTCTTCCTCCCCGAGGTGATGGCCCACCGCAAGGCGATGTCCGGCGAGGAGCCCGAGACGGAGATCACCGCCGAGGCCGCCGTCAACCCCAACCCCGACGCCACCATGGTTCCCCTGGTCGGCCGAATCGCGGCCGGTGGCCCGATCCTCGCCGAGGAGACCTCGAGCCAGCAGAGCGTCGAGGACGTCTTCCCGCTGCCCAAGCAGTTGGTGGGCAACGGCGACCTCTTCCTGCTCTCGGTCTCCGGTGACTCGATGGTCGACGCCGCCATCTGCGACGGCGACTTCGTGGTCGTGCGCCAGCAGCCCACCGCGGAGAACGGCGAGATCGTGGCCGCGCTGATCGACGGCGAGGCGACGGTCAAGACCCTCTCCCGCAAGGACGGCAAGGTCTGGCTGCTGCCGCACAACGCGGCGTACGAGCCGATCGACGGCACCCACGCCACGATCCTCGGCAAGGTGACGGCGGTCCTGCGCAGCCTCTGAGTCCGCCGCCACATCTCCCGGAACCAACCCGGGAACACTGCGTGAAATCCAGCCGCCGGCCCATGACAGTGCCGGCGGCTGCGTCGTTCCATACAGCGTGACCCACAGCAGCACGACCCACAGCAGCACGACCCAGACGCAGATCGATCGCCGCACCCTCATCGTCGCCGGACTGGCCGCCTCGGCAGGAGCCGGAGTCGTGGCACTCCCGGCACCCGCCGAGGCCGCCGGCACCACGCTGAACCACTTCCAGCACGGCGTCGCGTCCGGAGACCCGCTCCCGGACCGCGTGGTCATCTGGACCCGGGTCACGCCCACGTCCGAGGCGACACCCGGGTCCGGCCTGGGCGAGGAGATCCTGGTCCGCTGGGAGATGTCGCCCACCGCCGATTTCAGCCGCATCACCGCGAAGGGCTCGCAGCAGACCGGCCCCGATCGTGACCACACCGTGAAGCTGGACGTCACCGGCCTCGCCCCCGAGACCTGGTACTTCTACCGCTTCACCTACAACGGCCAGACCAGCCGCGTCGGCCGCACCCGCACAGCCCCGGCCGCCGACGCGACCCCGGAGAACGTACGTTTCGGGGTCGTCTCCTGCTCCAACCTCCAGGCCGGCTGGTTCGCCGCCTACCGCCACCTCGCCGCCCGCGACGACCTGCACGCGATCCTCCACCTGGGTGACTACCTCTACGAGTACGCCCCCGGTGAGTACGGCAACGGCATGAACAACGACGACGTCCGACCGCACGAGCCGGCCCACGAGATGCGCACCCTGGCCGACTACCGGATCCGGCACGCGCAGTACAAGCGCGACGTCGACCTCGCCGACGCCCACGCCCACCTGCCCTGGATCGTCACCTGGGACGACCACGAGTCGGCCAACGACGCCTGGCTGCTCGGCGCGGAGAACAACGAGCCGGGCGAGTACGACTGGATCGAGCGCAAGACCAACGCCAACCAGGCCTACGACGAGTGGATGCCGCTGCGCGTCGACGGGACCGCCGCGGTCGAGACCGACGGCCACCTCCACGACCGGATCTACCGCCGGCTCCGCTTCGGCACGCTCCTCGAGCTGAGCATGCTCGACCTGCGCTCCTACCGCTCCGAGCAGGTCGCCCGAACCGATCTGGCCGGCGTCGACGACCCCGACCGTACGATCACCGGCGACGAGCAGCTGGAGTGGCTCAAGCAGGGTCTGCTCACCGACGCCCAGTGGAAGATCGTCGGCAACCCGGTGATGATCGCGCCGGTCACCTTCGGCGCCCTCCCGAAGAGCCTCATCAGCCCGGTCAACGACGTCACCGGGCTGCTGCCCGACAACGGCATCGCCTACAACGTCGACCAGTGGGACGGCTACACCGCGGACCGCACCGAGCTCTTCGAGCACATCCGCAACAACGCGATCACGGACACGGTCTTCGTCACCGGCGACATCCACTCGGCGTGGGCCTGCGACCTGCCGTACGACTCCGCCGTCTACCCGCTGGGCAAGACGGCCGGCGTCGAGTTCGTCGCCACCTCGGTGACGTCGAACAACCTCAAGGACATCCTGGGGGCACCGCGTCGCACGGTCAGCGTGACGGTCGAGAACATCATCCGGACCGCCAACCGCCACGTCCGCTACCTCAACTTCGACGACCACGGCTTCTCGGTGCTCGACGTGACCCGCAACCGCGCGCAGATGGACTGGTACGTCATCGGCGAGCGCCGCGACCCCAACACTCCGGCCACCTGGACCAGGTCGTACGCCACCGCGACCGGAAGCAACCGGCTCCACCACGTCACGGAGCCCGTGTAGGCCGTGTCCCCCGGACACAGCGGTCCTGTGCGCTTAGACTGCCCTGGTCTGCCTTCCCCAACGTCTGGTATCTCATGCGAAACATTGCCCGCCGGATCACCCGCAAACAACGCTCCTTCGCCGTGATCGCAGGCATGGTCGTGGCCACCTTCGCCGCCACCATGCCCGCAACCGGATCGACCCCGGCGACCTCGGTGAGGACCGGCGGTGACACCAGCGTCGAGCAGCCGGTGACGGAGAAGGAGGCCCGGGAGGCGCTCGCCGAGGCCAAGAAGATCAAGCGCAACCAGTCGGTGCGCGGGGTCCGGCAGTTCGTGCCGGGTCGACACGTCGCCGGCCGGCCCGACGCGACCATCGCGCTGACCGACCTGTGGAACGCCAAGGACGCCCTGGACGGCTCCAACAAGGCGGCCGCGCGCGAGCTGCTCGCCCGCCCGCGCGCCGCGACCCAGACCTGCAGCGACGTCGTCTGCGTCCACTACACGCCGGGCAAGGGTGGCGACAAGGCCTCGGCGACGTACGCGACCCAGGTCCGTGACGTGGTCACCAAGGTCCACAACGTCTACGTCAAGGCGGGCTACCGCAAGCCTGCGGCCGACAAGGCGGTCACCCCGGGCAAGGTCGACATCTACCTGGAGAACCTCTACGACGAGGGCTACTACGGCTACTGCGCGCCCGAGACGAAGGTCTCCAAGACCGCCGCGACGGCCTACTGCGTCCTCGACAACGACTACGCCACCAGCGAGTACGGCACGATCAACACGCCCACCGAGAACCTCCGCGTCACGGCCGCCCACGAATACTTCCACGCGGTCCAGTTCGCCTACGACGCCGGCGAGGACCGCTGGATGATGGAGTCGACCGCGACCTGGGTCGAGGACGAGGTCTACGACAGCATCAACGACAACCGGCAGTACCTGGCCTACGGCCAGCTCGAGGACCAGCGCAAGCCGCTGGACAACTCCAGCGCCTCCAACCTCGGCATCTACGGCAACTGGATCTTCTTCCGTTACCTCTCCGAGCGCTTCGCCAAGGAGCGCGGCGACCTGCCCGAGGTGGTCCTCAGCGTCTGGAACCGAGCCCCCTCGACCTACTCCACGACCGCCATCCGCCAGGCGCTCGCCGCCCGCGGCACCACGCTGAAGCTGCAGTACACCCGCTTCGCCGCCGCCAACCTGGCGCCCTCGAAGAGCTACAGCGAGGGCGGCGCCTACTACCCGCCGGTCTACGACGGCCGCACCGCGCTGCCCGCCAAGCGACAGACGGTCGACGGTCAGTTCACCCTCAAGCACCTCACCTACGCCTCCCAGCGCCTGGTCCCGAAGAACGTCGGCAGGGGCTGGAAGCTCCGGGTGAAGGTCGACGTGGCCCGGCCCAGCGCCAACGCCGCCGTGGTCAGCGTCTTCCGCACCGATGGCACCCGTGGCGTCTACTACCTCAAGCCCAACAGCCAGGGCATCGCGACCAAGACCATCGAGGGTTTCTCGTCCAAGCGGATCCGCAAGGTCGAGGTCACCTTCGCCAACGCGAGCAGCAACTTCAAGTGCGGCCAGGGCACGGCGTTCTCCTGCCACGGCATCGCCTCGCCCGACAAGGCCACCCACCGCTGGTGGGCCAAGACCTACCGCTGAGCGGCTGAGGCCCTGGGATACCCGGTCGACCGGGTATCCCTGGGCTTGACGGGCACTGAAACACCCGACAAGCCCACGAACTGCCCGTCAAGTCACACCGAGCGTCTCACCCGCTGGTCGTTCAGGCGGATGCCGACTCGGAGAGACGCTTCAGCGCCTGCCGCACGATGGCCGGGTCGGTGGTGGCCCACATCGGCGGCAGGCTCGCCTTGAGGAAGCCGCCGTAGCGGGCGGTCGCCAGGCGCGGGTCGAGCACGGCCACAACCCCACGGTCGGTGGTGGTGCGGATCAGCCGGCCGGCGCCCTGCGCCATGAGCAGCGCGGCGTGGGTGGCGGCGACCTGCATGAATCCGTTGCCGCCGGCCTTGTCGGCGGCCTGCTGGCGGGCCGACATCAGCGGGTCGTCAGGCCGCGGGAACGGGATCCGGTCGATGATCACGAGCTGGCAGGTGTCTCCGGGAACATCGATGCCCTGCCACAGCGACAGGGTGCCGAAGAGCACCGTGTGGGGATCGGCGACGAACTGCGCGGCGAGCTCGGGCAGCTGCGCGTCTCCCTGGGCCAGCGTGGTCAGGTGAGGAAGCTTCTTGCGGACCACCTCCGCGGCCGCCTCGGCGGCCCTCCGGGACGAGAAGAGCCCGAGCGTACGCCCGTCGGCGGCGTCGACCAGGTCGACGATCTCGTCGAGGGTCTTGGCGCCCATGCCGTCGCGCCCGGGAGGAGGCAGGTGGCGGGCGACGTAGAGGATCCCCTGTCGGCCGTAGTCGAACGGGCTGCCGACATCGAGGCCCACCCACGGCAGCACATCCTCGGTACGCTGCGCCCCGGCGCCCGGCTCGGTGCGCTCCTCCGACTTGAGCCCGAGGGATCCGGCCACCGGGCCGAAGTCGCCGCCGAGCTTGAGCGTCGCCGAGGCGAAGACCACGGTCTTCTCGCGCAGGAGCTTCTCGCGCATCTGTGCCCAGACCTGCAGCGGCGCGACGCAGAGCCGTGGCGGGATCCGGTCGCTGCCCTCGTTGAGCCAGATCACGTCGTGCTCGGAGGCGGCGGCCATCCGCTCGGCGGTGGCGAAGACCTCCTGCAGGCCACCCTTGGCCTGCTGGAACCCGGGGTCGGCGCTGTCGGAGTCCTTCGGCTTGGGGAGCGCGGAGAGCGCGGACCGGGCCGCGTCGCGCACCAGCACGAGGGCGTCGGAGACGACCTCCGGGATCGTCACGAACCGGCCGGGCGAGGTCTCGTTGACCGCGGCCCTCAGCGCGTCGGCCGCGTCGGCCAGGTCGTCGGCCTCGGAGCCCTCGACGTGCTTCTGAGCCCGTCGGGCGGCTCGCTCCACCTCGGCGGCGGTCAGCTCGTCGGTCGCCGCCTGGGTCACCCGGGCGACGAGCTCGTGGGCCTCGTCGATCACCACGGCGTCGTACTCCGGGATCATCGGCACGCCCTCGATCGCGTCGATCGCGAGCAGCGAGTGGTTGGTGACGATGAGGTGGCTCTTCTGTGCCTTGTCGCGGGCGACCTCGACGAAGCACTCCTCGCCGAAGGGGCACTTGGCCGCGCCGAGGCAGTCGCGGTGGTTGACCGAGACCTGCCGCCACTCACGGTCGGTGTGACGAGGCGCCGAGTCACGCTCTCCGCTGCCGCCCTTCTCCGCCTCCTTCTCGGCCCAGCTGCGCAGCTCGAGGACCTTCTCGGCCATCGGGCCCAGCGGGACGTCGACCAAGGTGCCCTGGTCGTCGGGGGCGCCCTCGCGCACCCGGTGGAGGCAGGCGTAGTTGGAGCGGCCCTTGAGGACGGCGTAGGACGCGTCCACACCGGGTCGCGAGCCGATCGCCTTGACCAGGCGCGGCAGGTCGCGCTCGACGAGCTGGTGCTGCAGCGCCAGGGTCGCGGTGGCGACCACGACCCGGCTGTCGTGGAGCAGCGACGGGACCAGGTAGGCCAGCGACTTCCCGGTGCCGGTGCCGGCCTCGACCAGCAGGTGCTCCTCGTCGGCCAGCGCCTGCGCGACCGCGTCGGCCATCATCACCTGACCCTCGCGGGTGGCCCCGCCGAGGGTCGCGACAGCGTCCGCCAGGGCTTCACGTACGGGCGTCTGGGAGGCGGTGTCGGTTGCGGTCACTCGGGCAACCTTAGCCGTGCGCGGGGACAGTCTCCGATCGGCTCTCCGCGATCCGGCGGGCGACGATCTCCCCGAACTGCATGTGGCCCGCGACGGTCAGATGGGTGTTGTCCTCCAGCATGGGCAGCTCGAGATCGAAGACGTTGATGTAGGTCACTCCGTACTCCGCCGAGACCCGCCGCATCATCTTGTTGACGGCCCGGATCGCCTTGGCACGGGAGTTCACCTTGGGTGCGCTGAGCACGACGACCTCGTAGCCCTTCAGCTCCTCGAGGGTGGCCCGGAAGCCCTTCTCGACGTCGTCGAGGTCGCTCTTGGAGTCGTTGATGCCGCCCTCGAGCACGACCAGGTCGGCCCCTTGCGCCACCGCGTCGGGAACGCGCTCGGGGAACGAGATCGGGCCGCACCGCTCCATCAGCTCGTGGGAGTAGCCGGTGCCGCCGAAGCCGGAGACCCGCACCTCGCCGTCGAGATAGCGCGGCCAGGAGAGTCCGGGGTCGTCGAGCCCGAAGCCCGAGGCCCAGGAGTCGCCGATCACGACGACCCGCTCGCCGGCGCCGGTCACCACGGCAGCCCTGGTCACGGACTCAGCAGCCAGGCGGGTGCACAGGTCCTGGGTCACCTCGGTCCCCTGGCTCCCCTCCTGCCCCGGAAGCGCGCCGTCGTCCTCGGCGGCACAGCCGGCCAGCGTCGCCACCAGGGCAGCACCGGCCAGCGCGCCCACGATCCTGGCGCGCGCCGCAGGACGTACCTCTGTGCGCATCCGTGCCCTCTCCATCGACCGACCGTCCCAAGTGTGAGGGACGAGTCCGGCATCGCCCATGTCGAAACGCCGAAACGGGCGCTGGATCAGCGACCCGGATCAGCGCTCGCGATCATGCGGAGTACGCCGCCAGCTCGCCGGCCAGGTCCGCGTTGGCGCGGCCCTTGACGACGGTGCCTTCGGGGGTGTGCTCGAGATGGTCGATCTCGCCGTGCTGATGGATCCGGTTGACCAGGTCGCCCCGCTCGTAAGGAACCAGTGCGGAGAACTCGACGCCCGGACGCGGCAGGTCGTTCTCGACGGCCTTGATGGCCTCCTCGATGCCCTCGCCGGTCTTGGCCGAGACCGCGACCGAGTGAGGCTCGGCGCGGAGCAGCCGGCTGATCACCAGCGGGTCGGCGATGTCGGACTTGTTGATCACGACGAGCTCCGGCACGTCACCGGCACCGATCTCGGCGAAGACCTCACGCACCGCGGCCAGCTGGCCCTCGGGGTCGGGGTGGGAACCGTCGACCACGTGCACGACCAGGTCGGCGTCGGCGACCTCCTCCAACGTCGAGCGGAAGGCCTCGACGAGCTGGTGGGGCAGGTGGCGTACGAAGCCGACGGTGTCGGACATCGTGTAGACCCGCCCGTCGTCGGTGGTCGTACGCCGCGTGGTCGGGTCCAGGGTCGCGAAGAGGGCGTCCTCGACGAGCACCCCGGCTCCGGTGAGCCGGTTGAGCAGCGACGACTTGCCGGCGTTGGTGTAGCCGGCGATCGCCACGGCGGGGATCTGGTGGCGCTTGCGGTCGGCCCGCTTGGTGTCGCGGGTGCCCTTCATCGCCTTCAGCTCGCGGTTGAGCTTGGCGATCTTGGTGTTGATCCGACGACGGTCGGTCTCGATCTTGGTCTCACCGGGACCACGGCCACCGATACCGGCACCACCGGCGACCCGGCCACCGGCCTGGCGGGACAGGTTGCCACCCCAACCACGAAGCCGCTGCTTCATGTAGTTGAGCTGGGCGAGCTCCACCTGCGCCTGACCCTCGCGGGACTTGGCGTGCTGGGCGAAGATGTCGAGGATCAGCGCAGTCCGGTCCACGACCTTGACCCCGGTGCGGTCCTCCAGGTTTCGCAGCTGCGAGGGAGCGAGCTCGCCGTCGGCGATCACGGTGTCGGCGCCGGTGGCGGCGACGATCTCCTTGAGCGCCTCGACCTTGCCGCGACCGATGTAGGTCGCGGGGTCGGGCGCCTGGCGACGCTGGTAGATCGCCTCGAGGACCTCGGAGCCGGCAGTCTCGGCCAGCAGCGCGAGCTCGGCGAGGGAGTTCTCCGCGTCCGTCTGGGTGCCGCCGGCCCACACGCCCACGAGCACCACTCGCTCCAGGCGCAGCTGCCGGTACTCGACCTCGGTGATGTCTTCGAGCTCGGTGCGCAGGCTGGCGACGCGCTTGAGCGCGTGCCGCTCGGCGAGCTCCATCGCACCGACGGTCGGGTCGGTGTCCTCGGGATCCTCGTCGGCGTAGCCCGACTCGAAGCCGTCCTCGAGCGCGTCCCAGTCCTCGGTGGCCTCGAGCTCGTCAGCGAGTGAGAAATCGTGTGCGTTGTTCGTCATATACCAACAAGGGTACGGCGCCGCACCACCCGGGGGACAATGCTTATCCAGCAGCGGCCCTCAGCGCTGGCTGAGCGCCTCCCGCAGGACGGTTCCGACGTCCTCCGGCCGCTCGGCGACGTACGCCTCCCCGCCGGTCGCGTCGGCGATCGCCTGGAGCGCGTCGAGGTCGGCGTCGGCGGTGATCCCGATGCCCAGGACGCGGACCGGCCGGCTCGGGTCCGAGGCGGCTTCCATCTGACGTAGGAGCTCGGCGAGATCCATCGAGTCCGGATCGTCGTTGGTGCCGTCGGTGAAGAGCAGCACGGTGTTGGAGGCGAGCGGGTCGTAGGCGGTGACCGCGGCCTGGTAGGCGGCGAGCGCGGTGTCGTGGAGGGACGTGCCGCCGCCGGTGCGAGCGGTGAGCCCGGCGATCTCCTCGGTCAGCTGCGTACGCTGGCCGTTCGAGGCGAGCTGACGGGTCGGGACCAGCACGGCGTGGTCGCCACCGAGGGTGCCCTCGGTCTCCTCGGAGAAGGCCCACAGCCCGATTGCGGCGCCGCCGGGGAGGAGCTCGACGGCCTTCGACGCGGCCGCCTGGGTCAGCTCGAGACGGGTCGTCGTGCTTCCGGGCGCGGACGGCCAGCCCATCGAGCCGGAGACGTCGACGACCGCGATCGCCCGCTGTGGCCGCAGCTTGGCGTTCCAGTCGGCGGCGGCCTTCGTGACGGCGGCCTGCTCGACCCGGGTGTATGCGCCGACGTTGGGCGACGGCTTGCCGGCACCGGCGGTGCGGAACCCGGCCCGGGTCAGGGCGGTGTCGGCGGCGTGGCTGTCGAGCACCCGGGCGAAGCTGGTGATCGTGGAGGCGATCGCGTTGCGCCGGGAGGAGTCGGCGGTGATCAGGACCGGGTAGTCGAGGACCACCGTGCCCTCCTTCGGCGCGGCCGCCTTCAGCATCGGCGCGTACGTCGACCACTGCTGCTCGCTCGTCGCGGTCACCCCGCTCATCGTGGTCTGCAGCTCGGCCAGACGCGCCGAGTCGTCCGGTGCGGCGGCCTCCGCGCCGGAGGCGATCCGCTCCGCGTACGGCTCCAGCCTGGCCTCGCCGCCTGGCTTCGCCCGGCCCGCGACGACGGTGCCGAGCGCGCTCATCATCCGCTGGGGATCGCCGAGCAGCAGGTCGTCCTCGGCGAAGGCCTCGGTGTAGGAGGTGCGGGTGAGCCCGTCGCCGGAGACCAGCACCACCGGGGAGGAGGCCATCGAGTCGCGCAGCTTCACCGGTTCCTCGGCGGGCGTGACCCGCTCGAGCCAGAGCGAGGAGTCGGGGATCCAGACGTCGGGCAGCTCGCCACCGAGCGCCATCGGCTGGAGGACCCGGTCGGTCTTGGTGGCCTTCACCTCCATCTGGCTGCAGCCGGCGTCCTCGAGGATGTTGCGGACGACGGCGGCTGCCTCGGGTGCCACCGCGACCGTCATCTGTGGGCCCAGACACGTGCGGTCATCGCTGGGGCTCGCCTTGCCGTTGGCGACCAGTGCCGTCGCGAGCAGACACACCGCCAGCACGCCCGCGGCCCCGGCGATCACACCGATCGTCTCGCGCGTGAACCGCGGCTCCTGCGCGGGCTCGCTCGGCCCCGAGGGCCCGGTGGGCTCGTCCGGCTCGATGATCGCGAGCGCCTTGGACGTACTCGTGCCCTCCTTTTCGGACATGCGAACTCCCCTAGCTCCGACATCCGCGGAACGGTCTGAAACGGACTGCGGCTGGCGCACACATTAGCGGTGCGCCAGCCGTCGGGGTACTACCTGCGTCCGGTTACCTCAGTGGCGTGCGGTCACTTCGGTGGCATCCGGATGCCGCCGTCGACGCGGATCGTCTCGCCGTTCATGTAGTCGTTGGTCAGGCACTCGACGACCATGCTGGCCAGCTCCTCCGGCACGCCGAGGCGGTGCGGGAACAGCACGCTCTCGCCGAGCTTGGCCTTGAATGCCTCGGCCTCCGGGCCCTCGCCGTAGATCGGGGTGTCGATCAGACCCGGGGCGACGGTGTTGACCCGGATGCCGACCGCGGCGAGGTCGCGAGCGAGCGGGAGGGTGAGGCCGACGACGCCACCCTTGGACGAGGAGTAGGACACCTGCCCGATCTGGCCGTCGAAGGCGGCCACGCTGGCCAGGTTGACGATGGCGCCACGCTGACCGTTGGCGTCGGGCTCGTTGCGGCTGATGTAGGTCGCCGCCTGGCGGCACATGTCGAAGGTGCCGATCAGGTTGATCGCGATGACCTTCTTGTACGCATCCAGGTCGTGCGCCGACCCGATCTGGCCGTCACGCCCGATGGTGCGCTGCGCCCACCCGATGCCGGCCGAGTTCACCACGGCCTTCAGCGGCGCGATCTCGACGGCCCTCTCGACGGCGTTGGTGATCTGGTCGGTGTCGGTGACGTCAACGGGCACGAACAGCCCCTTGATCTCCTCCGCCAGGGCCTCGCCCTTGTCCTTCTGCATGTCCGCGACGATGACCGTCGCACCCTTGGCCGCCAGTGCCCGGGCCGTCGCCGCCCCGATCCCGCTGGCCGCTCCGGTCACGATCGCTGTGCTATCAGTCAACTCCATGGGCAGCACCATAGACGTGACCGCCCTCACGATGGTGAATACCCGTTAACCATCTCGCGGTCGGACCCCGGTCAGGCCCGGTCAGAGGGAGGTGGTGCCCTCAGCGACCAGGATCGCCGGTCCGGTGAGCAGAACGCGGTCGTCGGTCGTCCAGGTCACCTGGAGGGTGCCGCCCGGCACATCCACCCGGTACGTCACGTCAGCATCGCGCGCGATCGCGAGCCCGTCGGCCTCGGCGGCCGCGACCATCACCGCACAGGCACCGGTGCCGCAGGAGCGGGTCTCGCCGGCGCCCCGCTCGTAGACCCGCATGGCGACGTGACGCTCGGCGACGCGCTCGAAGAACTCGACGTTGACCCCGTGCGGGTAGACCGTCTCGTCGAAGACCGGGGAGTCGTAGAGGTCGCCAACAGGCCCGTGGGGGTCGATCGACTCGACCTCGGCGGCGGCGTGCGGGTTGCCCATGTCGACGTTGCAGGCCGACCAGAAGTGGTGGGCGACGGTGACCTGGGTCGTCCCGAGCACCTTCGGCGAGCCCAGGTCGGCGGTCCAGACGTCCCCCTCCGCGCGAAGGGTCTTGTCGCCGGCACGGGTGGCGAAGGTGACCTCGTCGCGGGCCAGCCCGGCCGAGCGCAGGTATTCGGCGAAGACCCGGGTGCCGTTGCCGCACATCTCGGCCAGGGTGCCGTCGGCGTTGCGATAGTCCATGAACCACTCGGCGTCGCTCGCCGGCCGGTCCGCACCGGTGTAGGCGGCGGTGCGGATCACCCGCAGGATCCCGTCGCCGCCGATGCCGGCCCGGCGGTCGCACAGCGCCCGGACGCGCGCGGCCATCTCCTCGTCGGAGAGGGAGCCGTGCACCGATCCGTCGAGGTCCGGCAGCAGCACGAAGTCGTTCTCCGTGCCGTGGCCCTTCAGGTAGGAGTAGGTCATCAGTAGAGGTACTTCGAGTAGACGTCGGTGCGGTAGTAGTCCTCCATCTCCGCCAGCGTGCGCGGGTCGTTCTCGACCTGCTTGGCGATGACCGCACGCTTGGGGAGGTGGTCGGGGTTCCAGGTCTCCGGGTCCCACAGCCCCGAGCGCAGGAACGCCTTCGCGCAGTGGAAGAAGATGTCGTCGATCTCGACGACCAGGGCGAGGATCGGCCGCTTGCCCTTCACGACCATCTCGTCGAAGAACGGCGCCTCCGAGACCAGTCGGGCGCGACCGTTGATCCGCAGCGTGTCCCCACGGCCCGGGATCAGGAAGTTGAGCCCGACGTGCGGGTTGGAGAGGACGTTGCGGTAGCCGTCGACACGCTTGTTGCCCGGTCGCTCCGCGATCGCGATCGTCGTGTCGTCGATGACGTGCACCAGCGAGCCGGCCGGGTCCCCCTTGGGTGAGGCGTCGCAGTTGCCGTCGGCGTCGGAGGTCGCGAGCACGCAGAACGGTGTCGCGGCGAGCCACTCCCGGTCGATGTCGAGGAGCGCCGGGCGGCCCTTGGTCACCGCCCGCTCGTGCGGGGTGCCGACCACGCCGACGAGCTCCTCGAGCGTGCTGATCTCAGTCCAGGTAGGGGTCACGGCCCAAGGGTACGAGGCGGCACCTCACCCCGGCGAGCCCGCAGCCAGTCGATCGGGTCACCTCGGTCGACCTCGACACCGGCCATCCGGAGCATCATCCGGGCCAGGAGGCGCCGGTGGGCTGCGTACGTCAGGACGTGGGCGACCACCGACCCCATCTGGAAGCTCTCCGGCGGCTCGCACAGAGCGTCCACGAGCCGGTCCTCCCAGGCGCCGCGGCGTTCGATGTCGCGTACGACGGCCAGCCAGCGCGCCGCGACGGCCTCGTGCCGCTCGATCAGCGCGACCACGGAGCCGGTGCGGCTGCGTACGGGCATCGAGAGTCCCTCGATGGACGCGACCCAGCACTCCTTGGACCACACCGTGGCCTCCAGGACCTGGACGAGTGACTCCTCCGGGCCGTCCCACGGGAGCACCTCGTGACCCGGCAGCCGCACCCCGGTGAGCACCTCCTCGGACAGCCCCTTGGCGAGGTCGAGCAGCGCCCGGGTGTCGTCGAGGTCGTGCATCACCAGCTGCTCGGTCAGCGGCGCGAGCACCCGCTCCTGGGAGTCGACCCAGAGCGACTCGGGCGGATGGAAGTGGATCCCGTTCGGCGCCGGCAGCCAGTGGCTGACCACGGGGGTGCTCGGCGGGTGCCCGAAGGCCTTGGCGTAGGCCCGGGAGAAGCCCTCCACCGACTCGTAGCCGGCGGCCCAGGCAGCTTCGGTCACCGTGCCGCCGTGCTTCAGCTGCCAGGCGGCGCGCTCCAGCATCACCCGCCGCCGCATCGCCACCGGCGGCTCGCCCGTGCCGCGGGAGAGGAGCCGGTTGAAGTGGTAGGGCGAGGTGTAGGCGTCCCCCGCCATCTGCGCCAGCGTGCGCGGCTCTCCGTCGTCGGCGCCCTCGAGCACTGCGTCCAGCAGCTCCCGCAGACGGTCGCGCACCTGCTCACTCACAACGCCACCGCCCGCACGGCCGCGACGGCCTTCTCGAGACGGGACGGATCATCATATGAGACCCACACGACCCGCGGATCCTTGCGGAACCAGGCGTCCTGACGCCGCGCGAACTGTCGCGTCCTGATGGCGGTCCGCTCCATGGCCTCCTCCAGGGTCATCTCCCCGGAGAGGTGCGCCGAGACCTCGTTGTAGCCGATGGCCTTCGCCGCCGTCCGCGACCGCCCCAGGCCCTCCTCGAGGAGCCGGGCCACCTCGTCGACGAACCCGGCCTCGAACATCTCCGCGACGCGTTGCCGGATGCGTACGTCCAGGGCCTCTCGGGAGATGTCGACGCCGATCTGGATGGAGGCCGGGTCCTCGTAGACCTGCTCGGGCAGCCGGGCACTGAACGGCTTTCCGGTCAGCTCGATGACCTCCAGGGCGCGTACGACGCGACGACCGTTGTCGATCTCGATCCGCTCGGCCGACACCGGGTCCAGGGCTCGCAGCCTGTCATGAAGTGCCTTCTCACCTGCGGTTTCGAGCTCCTTCTCGAGCCGCTCGCGCACCTCGGGCGAGGTCCCCGGGAACTCGAAGCGGTCGAGGATCGCTCGGGTGTAGAGGGCGCTGCCGCCGACCAGCACGGGTGTCTTCCCGGCCTCGCGGAGCGTGGCGATCCGCTCGCGCGCCAGGCTCTGGAAGTCGGCGACGGAGGCCGGCTCGGCGATGTCGAGGAGGTCCAGCAGATGGTGTGGGATCCCGCGGCGCTCGGCGACCGGGAGCTTCGCGGTGCCGATGTCCATGCCGCGGTAGACCTGCATCGCGTCGGTGTTGATGATCTCGCCACCCAGGGTCTCGGCGAGGTCCAGGGAGAGCGACGTCTTGCCCGCCGCGGTGGCACCGACGACAGCCACGATCGGGGTGACGGACCGAGGAAAAGATCCCGAGCCGCGTAGTTCATGTGAACTATTCAGGTCGCGTGTCCCCCTGTTGCTGTCGTACTCCATGTGGTTAGTCTGACCGCTAGTTGGCTCATACGGGGAGCCACCGACCACGAGGGGGAAGCATGAGCTTCTTGGACAAGGCCAAGGACCTCGCCCAGCAGGGCATCGACAAGGTTGGCGCCGACAAGGTCGGCGAGGGCCTGGACAAGGCCGGCGAGTTCGCCGACGAGAAGACCGGTGGCAAGTTCAGCGACCAGATCGACCAGGGCGTCGAGGCCGCCAAGAACGAGGCGGAGAAGCTGGACGGCAACTGAGGCCATCCACGCATCGAGGCGGGGAGCGACCCACACCGGGTTGCTCCCCGCCTCGCGTTTCGTTCGCCTTACACCCGGTTGACATTTTGCGTGGCTTTTTCCGAAACACTGTTACGGACCTGTTGCTATCCGTGCCGTCACATGGAACGGTCTAGACCGTCTCATTCGCGTGGCTCACCGAATGAGGCAACCGGGGGCGGACGTGCGTCGGCATGTTCGGAATCCGGTCCGATCACAACTACTCGGAAGTGTGGACCAATATGTCTGAGAACTACGGCAACAGCGACGAGCAGCAGAACTACGGCCAGGAGGGCAGCTTCGGCGGCCAGGAGTCCAACGAGGGCGCCTCCTACGGCTCTGAGTCCAACGAGAGCGGCTTCGGCGGCCAGGAGGGCGGCCAGAGCGAGGGTGGCTACGGCTCCGAGCAGTCCGAGGGCGGCTTCGGCGGCGGCGAGCAGTCCGAGGGTTCCTACGGCGAGCAGTCCAACGAGGGCAGCTCCTACGGTGGCGGCGAGCAGTCCGAGGGCTCGAGCGAGGGTGGCTTCGGCGGCGGCCAGGAGTCCGGTGCGGGCTACGGCTCCGAGGGCGGCCAGAGCGAGGGTGGCTACGGCTCCGAGGGCGGCCAGAGCGAGGGTGGCTACGGCTCCGAGCAGTCCGAGGGCGGCTTCGGCGGCGGCGAGCAGTCCGAGGGCGGCTTCGGCGGCGGCCAGGAGCAGTCCGAGGGCTCCTCCTACGGCTCCGAGAGCTCCAGCGAGGGTGGCTTCGGCGGCGAGCAGTCCGAGGGTGGCTTCGGCGGCGACCAGGAGCAGTCGCAGTACTGATTCAGTTCTGCTCATCGCACACAGATCGAGCGCCGGGTCCGCACGGGACCCGGCGCTCGGCGCTTCTGGGGCGCGTGATCAGATCAGGCGCGGTAGGCCACCCAGCCGTCGATCATGCGCTGCACCTGACCCGGCGTGAACTCGTCCATGCACGCGTCCTCGGTGTAGTCCATGAAGTTGTGGATCGGGTCGAGGCCCGGAGCCGTGCAGGTGTCCGACCCCTCCGGGCAGCCGAAGGCCGGCGCCGCCTCGGCCGGGGTGTCGGCGACGTGGTCGCCCTTGCCGTGACAGCCACCCTGGAAGGTGTGGTAGAGGTGCAGCCAGTGGCCGACCTCGTGGGTGGCGGTGTCACCCTCGTCGTACGGCGCCGCCGAGCCGCCCGGCATCGACTCACCGAGGATGACCACACCGTCCTGCGACGAGATGTTCTTGGCCGGGAAGGTCGCCCAGCCCAGCAGGCCGTCGTCGATCTCGCCGATGTAGATGTTGAGCGCGTTGTCGCCGCCCTGTCGCAGCGTCGACTTCATCTCCCGCTCGCCGGCAGAGCCGGAGATGATCGGGTACCACGCCGGGTTGATCGTGGTGTCCTGGCCGGCAACCTCGAAGGAGAACGGCGTGCCTGCGTACGCCGCGTTGAGCACGTCGATCTGGGCGTCGATGCTGGTCTGCGGGACGGCACCGGTGGTGGCGTCCTCCTGGATGACGTGGATGTAGGTCGGGATGGTCGTCGGGCCGAGAGTGGCGCTGCCGCCCTTCTTCCCCTTCGCCGCCAGCGCGTCGCTGAGCGCCTTCTCCTTGGCGTCGGCCTGCTTCGCCGTCAGATGGTTGGTGTCGCGTACCTGCTTGGCGCCTTCGGCGACACGGGCCGCTCCGACCTCGTGCGGGTCGAAGCAGGCACCACCTTCTCCTGCCGCTTGCATCGCGGACGCGGGCGCAGCGGCCGCCAGGCCTGATGCCACGAGCACGCCGAGCGCGCCCATCGCCGCTGCTCTGCTGGCCAGCTTGGGAATCGACATGGGGGTATCCCTTCCTGAGACAAGTTGACTCAGGCTAGAGCAGGAATACCGCCCGGCGGAACGGAGTTACGGAGAATTTGCTGTACGGGTAACGCGTCACCGCATGATCAGCCACAGGCCGGCGCCGCCGGCAGCGGAGCGGGTACGCCGATCGACGGCATGCCCAGCCCCACCGAACGCGCCTCGGGCTCGGTCCGGCCCTGCCGCACCTCCCAGGCGTCACCGGAACGGGTGCGCCGCACCTCGAGCACCGGCTTGTCGGCGATCAGATAGTGAGGGGCCGCACGGGTGATCTCGACCTTCACCATGTCGCCGGGACGTACGCCCTCGGCGCCGGCGGCGACGAAGTGGACCAGCCGGTTGTCCGGGGCACGGCCTGAGAGCCGGTTCGTCGAGGAGTCCTTGCGGCCCTCCCCCTCGGCGACCAGCAGCTCGAGCGTACGTCCGACGTTCTTCTTGTTCTCCTCGTAGGCGATCTCGTTGACGAGGTCGACGAGCCGGCCGTAGCGGTCCTTGACGACCTCGGGCGAGATCTGGTCGGGGAGGTCGGCGGCAGGGGTGCCGGGCCGCTTGGAGTACTGGAACGTGAAAGCGGAGGCGAAGCGCGACTCGCGGACCACGTCGAGGGTGGCCTGGAAGTCCTCCTCGGTCTCACCCGGGAAGCCGACGATGATGTCGGTGGTGATCGCCGCGTGCGGGATCGCCGCTCGGACGCGCTCGATGATGCCGAGGAACTTGGTCGACCGGTAGGAGCGCCGCATCGCCTTCAGCACCCGGTCGGAGCCGGACTGCAGCGGCATGTGCAGCGACGGCATCACGTTAGGCGTCTCGGCCATCGCCTCGATGACGTCGTCGGTGAACTCCGCGGGGTGCGGGCTGGTGAACCGGACGCGCTCCAACCCCTCGATCTCACCGCAGGCGCGCAGCAGCTTCGAGAAGGCCTGCCGGTCGCCGAACTCCACGCCGTAGGCGTTGACGTTCTGGCCCAGCAGGGTCACCTCGGTGACGCCCTCGGCGACCAGCGCCTCGATCTCGGCGAGGATCTCGCCCGGGCGCCGGTCCTTCTCCTTGCCCCGCAGGCTCGGGACGATGCAGAACGTGCAGGTGTTGTTGCAGCCCACGCTCACCGACACCCAGGCGGCGTAGGCCGACTCGCGCTTGGTGGGCAGCGTGGACGGGAAGACCTCGAGGGACTCCAGGATCTCGACCTGGGCCTCCTCCTGCACCCGGGCCCGCTCGAGCAGCACCGGGAGCGAGCCGATGTTGTGGGTCCCGAACACCACGTCGACGTACGGCGCCTTCTCGGTGATCGTCGCCCGGTCCTTCTGCGCGAGGCAGCCGCCGACGGCGATCTGGAGATCGGGGTTGGCCTCCTTGATCGGGGCCAGGTGGGAGAGGTTGCCGTAGAGCTTGTTGTCGGCGTTCTCCCGGACCGCGCAGGTGTTGAAGACGACCACGTCGGCCTGCGTGCCGTCGGCCGCCTTGAGGTAGCCCGCGTCCTCGAGCAGCCCGGAGAGGCGCTCGGAGTCGTGGACGTTCATCTGGCAGCCGTAGGTGCGGACTTCGTACGTACGGGCCGTTGCGGAGCCAGAGGCGATCGACGTAGTCATAGCGCCCTCAAGCGTACGACCGCAGGGGCTGCGCGGAGGAATCCAGCGCGGACGACGCTCGCTGCCGGCGTACTGAATCTTGTTGGTTATCCGCTTGTAACCGATACCGGGGGCCAAGTCATGGATGTGCAATGCAGGATGTGGTTAGGTCTGCGGCATGACCGTGCTTGACACAGAACCCACCAGCGCACCTTCGGGAGACGCCCTGGTGGTGCTCGACCATGTCGACAAGCACTACGGCGACCTGCACGTGCTCCAGGACATCAACCTGGAGATCAAGCGTGGCGAGGTCGTCGTGGTGATCGGGCCCTCGGGTTCGGGGAAGTCGACCCTCTGCCGCACGATCAACCGACTGGAGACGATCGACTCCGGGACGATCAAGCTCGACGGCAAGGAGCTGCCCGCGGAGGGCAAGGGCCTGGCCAAGCTGCGCGCCGAGGTCGGGATGGTCTTCCAGAGCTTCAACCTCTTCGCCCACAAGACGATCCTGCAGAACGTCACGCTGGGCCCGATGAAGGTCCGCAAGCTGAAGAAGGCCGACGCCGAGGCCGAGGCGAAGAAGCTGCTCGACCGCGTCGGCGTGGGCGCCCAGGCGGCGAAGTATCCGGCTCAGCTCTCCGGCGGCCAGCAGCAGCGCGTCGCGATCGCCCGAGCGCTGGCGATGAAGCCGCAGGTGATGCTCTTCGACGAGCCCACCTCCGCCCTCGACCCGGAGATGGTCAAGGAGGTGCTCGACGTGATGGTCAGCCTCGCCAAGGAGGGCATGACGATGATCGTGGTCACCCACGAGATGGGTTTTGCCCGGATGGCCGCCGACCGCGTCGTCTTCATGGCCGACGGCCAGATCGTCGAGTCCAACACGCCGAGCGAGTTCTTCGACAACCCGCAGTCCGAGCGCGCCAAGGACTTCCTCGGCAAGATCCTCAAGCACTGAACGTACGTCTCGGGTGAGCCCCTGAGCTCGCGAAACCCTGCAACGCACCAACACTCATATCCCAGAAGGTGGATTCGATGAAGTTCAAGAAGATCGCCGCGGCCGTGGGCGCCTTCGCGCTCGCCGGCTCGCTTGCTGCCTGTGGTGGCGGCGACGACACCGGCACCGACGCCGGCGGCGACAAGATCAAGATCGGCATCAAGTTCGACCAGCCCGGCCTCGGCTTCAAGAACGCCGACGGCACCTACTCCGGTTTCGACGTCGACATGGCGACCTACATCGCTGAGGGTCTCGGCTACAGCGAGGACCAGATCGAGTGGAAGGAGGCGGTGTCCGCCAACCGTGAGACCTTCCTCAAGGACGGCACCGTCGACATGATCCTGGCGACCTACTCGATCACCGACGAGCGCAAGGCCGAGGTCGACTTCGCCGGTCCTTACTACGTCGCCGGCCAGGACCTCCTTGTCCGCGCCGACGACTCCTCCATCGCGGGTCCGGAGGACATGAAGGGCAAGAAGATCTGCTCCGTCACCGGCTCCACCTCCGCCCAGAAGGTCAAGGACGAGTACGGCGCGGTGCCGCAGGAGTTCGACTCCTACAGCAAGTGCATCACCGCTCTTCAGGGTGGCCAGATCGACGCTCTCACCACCGACGACATCATTCTCGCCGGCTACGCCAACGAGTTCCCCGGTGAGTTCAAGATCGTCGGCCAGCCGTTCTCCGAGGAGAACTATGGCGTCGGCCTGCCCAAGGGCAGCGAGGACCGCGACAAGATCAACGACCTGATCGAGAAGTCTTTCGAGGACGGTGCTTGGGAGAAGGCGTTCAACGACAACCTCGGTGACTCCGGTTACGAACTGCCGGAACCGCCGACGGTCGACCGCTACTGAGCGTTCGGCGAAGGTCGAGTCGGCGCAAACGGACCGCAGCGAAGCGCGGACCGTACTGCGCCGACTCGGCGTGAGTTGATGCACTCTGCAACTCCTGGAAGGACCTCATGGACCTCTTCTCCGAGTATGGGTCGGCCATCCTCGAAGCGTTCGGGCTGACCCTGAGACTCGCCGTCTTCAGCGGCCTGTTCGCGCTCCTGCTCGGCGTCGTTCTCGCCGTCTTCCGGGTCTCCCCGGTCCCGGTGCTGCGCTGGGTCGGCTCCGCAGTCGTCTACACGTTCCGCAACACCCCGCTGACGCTGGTGATGTTCTTTGCTCTCTTCGGGCTCTTCTACCAGCTCAAGCTGGGCGCGAGCCAAGACGCTCCGCTCAACGAGCAGAACTTCCAGCTCGCGGTCCTGGCGCTGTCGATCTACACCTCGACGTTCGTCTGTGAGGTCTTGCGCTCGGGAATCAACACCGTGCCGCTCGGCCAGGCCGAGGCAGCTCGGGCGATCGGCCTCACCTTCTCCCAGAACCTCCGCCTGATCGTCCTCCCCCAGGCACTGCGGTCGGTGCTCAACCCTCTGGCCAGCGTCATGATCGCGATGATCAAGAACACCACGGTGGCCGTCACCATCGGAGTCGTCACCGCCACAGGCGTCAACGAAGCCTCCGGCCAGATGCGGACGATGATGGAGAACGAGGCCGACCAGATCGTGCTGATCTTCATCATCTTCTCGATCGGCTTCATGATCCTGACCCTGCCGGTCGGCTTTCTCGCCGGCTGGGCGTCCAAGAAGTTCGCGGTGATCCGATGAGTGCCTCTGTTCTCTACGACGCTCCCGGCCCTCGCGCCAAGGCCCTCAATTGGGTCTATTCAAGCGTCGCCCTGGCCGCACTCGGGGTCATCGCCTGGCTGGTGTACTCGAAGTTCGAGGAGACCGGCCAGTGGGAGAGCGAGAAGTGGACGCCGTTCCTCGACGCCGACGTGTGGAACAACCTGCTGATCCCCGGGTTGATCGGCACGCTGAGCGCGTTCGCCGTCGGCTCGGTGCTTGCACTGGCGTTCGGATTCGTCTTCGCAGTCGGGCGGCTCTCAGACCTGAAGATCATCAGCATCCCGTGCGCTGTCGTCGTCGAGTTCTTCCGTGCGATCCCGATGCTGCTGCTGATGTTCTTCATCTACTTCATGCAGCCCGCGCTCGGGATCACACCGACCAGCATCTTTTGGGCCGTTGTGCTCGGTCTGATGCTCTACAACGGGTCGGTGATCGCAGAGATCATCCGCGCCGGCGTTCACGCACTGCCGCAGGGCCAGAAGGAAGCCGGCGTCGCCGTCGGCCTGACTCCGGGCCAGGTGATGCGTACGATCCTGCTGCCACAGGCGGTTCGGTCCATGCTGCCCGCGATCATCGCCCAGCTCGTGGTGCTGTTGAAGGACACCGCACTGGGCTACGTGCTCGGTTACAGCGAGCTGCTCAACCAGGTCACGAAGCTGGACGGCAACTTCCACAACCTGATACCTGCGGCGATCGTGGTGGCAGTCATCTACATCGTCCTGAACACGATTCTGGGTCTGGTCGCCAACTGGATCGAGGCTCGTACACGACGGGTGGGCCACACCGCCGGGCCGGTTGGCACGGCGGAAGACCCGGAGATTCAGACCGCCACGGCCGCCGGCATGCCGGGCGGAGCTGCCTGACGGAGGAGACGCGACAGCGGCCCGCTGCCCCTCGGGGCGGCGGGCCGTTGCGTACGCGGTCCTACTTCTTCTTCGGGGTCACCCAGAGGTTGATGGTGCCCTCGATGACGACAGTGCCGTCCTCGCGGATGCCCTTGACCCGAACGGCGAGGTCGCCATCGGCGGTGTCCCAGTCCTCCTGGTCGGTCTCCGCGATGCAGGTGATGTCGGAGGTCGCCTTGGCGGTGTAGGAGACGGTCATCCCCTTGGGGATCCAGCGCTTGTCGCGGGGGATGGTGACCTCCGCAAGGGCACCCATCGCCATCTCGAGACCGTTGCACAGCGCGATGGCGTGCACGGTCCCGATGTGGTTGTGGTTGCCCTTGCGGTTGGGCACGACGACCTCGGCGTAGTTGGGTCGCAGCTGGTTGACCAGCGGGTGGATGGACCCGAAGTAGGGCGCCTTCTTCGCGAAGGCGACCGAGAATGCTCGCTTGCCCACAACCGGCACGCGGGTGAAGGACTTCCAGAGGTCGTAGAGCTGGCTCATGGCGGTCAGGTTACCCGAGGGTAACCCCCTCCCCTCTCCTGGCCCGAGATCAGGAGAGGGAGAGGAAGACCTTCTCGAGCTCCTCGATCTGCTCCGGGCGGTCTCCGTCGGCGTGCGCACGGCGCAGCTCGTTGGAGAGCAGCGCGAACGCCGCCTTGTCGAGGGCCCGAGTCACTGCCTTGAGCTGGCCGACCACGTCGGCGAGCTCACGGCCGTCTTCGATCATGCGGAGCACGCCACCGAGCTGGCCCTGAGCCCGGCGGACTCGATTGACCACGCTCGTCGTCTCCGCGTCCCGAGGCTGGGGGACGGTCACGTCGTCAGTCAAAGTCTTGCCTTCCATCGTTTCTGGCATCATTCCTGGCTCGTTGTTGTATCCCCCGGGGGACAACGGTCCAGACCAGTTGGCGTTACGGTTCTTTTTGCCTGATTCCCGTTTTCGCCTACATGGGCCAGAAGTTCGTGCTAAATGGCCACCGGCCACACGACCTCGACACGGTTGCCGAACGGGTCACGGACGTGGAAGCGCTCGAATCCGTCGGCGTTGCGACGCTGGCTCCAGTCGACGTCGAAGCCGAGTCGCGCGAGCCTCGACCCCAGCGCCTCGAGCTCTGCCTCGGTCCCGACAGCCAGAGCGGGATGGGCCTTGGCCTGCGGCCGGTGCGGATCCTCGACCCCGAGGTGGATCTCCGCACCGCCGGGCGAGCGGAACCACGCGCCGCCTCGCTTGGCGAGCTTGGCCGGCTTGGGCACCTCGGTCAGGCCGAGCCCGTCGGCATAGAAGGTCCTCGCCTCGTCCTCGCGGCCAGCGGGCATACCGACCTGTACGTGATGGATGCGCATCAGGCAGCCTGCCTGCGGGCGACCACGAAGACGCGACGGAACGGCAGCAGGACGAAACTGTTTCCTACGGAATCGTTTCGTACCGGATAGGCCTGCGCCAGACGGTTCTTGAGCTCCTCGGCGAACGGCTCGAACAGCCCCGCCTTCTCCAGGGCAGCAGCGGTGGGCCGCAGGCTCGTGCCGGCGATCCAGGTGAAGACCGGGTCAGCGCCGGTCAGCACGTGCAGGTACGTCGTCTCCCAGGCATCGACCTCGAAACCCTCTCCGGCCAGCACGTCGAAGTAGTCGGCCGGATCGTGCGACCCCGGAGCCTCGAGATGGCGGGCGTGGTCGGCATAGGGCTCCTCGGCGGCCAGCTCCTCGCGGAGCCGGTGGCTGGGTTCGCCGAAGTTGCCCGGCACCTGGAAGGCGAACCATCCGTCGTCGCTCACCGCACGGGCGAGCGACGGCAGCAGCTCGAGGTGACCCGGGACCCACTGGAGGGTGGCGTTGGAGAGGAGTACGTCAACAGACCCGGGCACCGACGCGTCAGCCCAGTCACGAAGGTCCGCCACCGCGAAGTCGACGCCATCGACGGTCGCGCGCGCCTTGTCGATCATCGCGGCACTGGAGTCCACCCCGACGACCCCGGCCTCCGGCCAGCGCCCGGCCGCGAGCGCGGTCAGGTTGCCGGGACCGCAGCCCAGGTCGACCACCGACCTCGGCCGGTCAGCGGAAACCCGGCGGAGCAGGTCGACGAACGGCCGACCGCGCTCATCGGAGTAGGTCAGATAGCGCTCGGGATCCCATGCGGTCATGGCGTACGTCCTCTCGATTTCTCTTGACGTCAAGATATTCCGATCGTCCTCCCGACTTGTCTCGATGTCAAGATTCTCGATGAGGCGGACTTGGGCTAGGCTCGACGCATGCGCGACGAAGTCGACGACCTGAGCGAGGCTTGGGCACATGAGCGGCCCGATCTCGACCTGGGTCCCGTCGAGATCTTCTCGCGTCTCTCCCGCCTCTCACGCCACCTCGACCTCGCTCGGCGCGACGCGTTCTCCGGTTCGGGGATCGAGTCGTGGGAGTTCGACGTGCTCGCCGCACTGCGACGCGCGGGCGACCCCTACGAGCTCTCCCCTGGCCGGCTTCTACGCGAGACCCTGGTGACCAGCGGCACCATGACCAACCGGGTCGACCGGTTGGCCTCCCGCGGCCTGGTCGAGCGACTCCCGGACCCGGCCGACCGCCGCGGCGTGCTCGTCCGGCTCACCCCCGACGGCAAGGCGACCGTCGACAGCGCCTTCGAAGCCCTGCTCGCGGCCGAGCGGGAGTTCCTCGACGGGCTCTCTGCCGACCAGAAGAGCCAGCTGACCGATCTGCTGCGCCGCCTGCTGGCCCCCTTCTCGGCCTGACCGGTCTCCACGCGCGCTGTAACACGCTGTTCGTAGGACCATCCGGTCGTTCGAATAGGGCGAGTAGTCCCACGAACGACGTGTTACAGCAGCCGTGGGCTGCTACTCGAGCACCTCAGCCGCCTCGAGCCACTCCAGCTCGAGCTCGTCCTTCTCCGCCGCGAGCTGGTCGAGCTCGGCGCTGAGCTCGGCGAGCCGGGTGTAGTCGTTGACGGCCTCGGCCATCGCGAGCTCGAGCTTCTGCTGCTGCTCACCGATCCGCTCGAGCTGTTTGTCGATCCGGGCGATGACCTTCTTCGCCGCCCGCTCCTCGGCCGAGCCGGCCTTGGCCTTGGCCGGGCCTGCAGATGACGTCTCGGCCGACGTGGGTGACGCCTCGGCCTGCGGAACCGACGGCTCGGCAGGGATCGGGAGACGTCGCTCGAGGTATTCGTCGACGCCGCGCGGGAGCATGGAGATCTGGCCATCACCCAGGAGCGCCCAGATGGAGTCGGTGACGCGCTCGAGGAAGTAGCGGTCGTGGGACACGACGATCAACGTGCCGGGCCAGGCGTCGAGGAAGTCCTCGAGGACGTTGAGGGTCTCGATGTCGAGATCGTTGGTGGGCTCGTCGAGCAGCAGGACGTTAGGCTCGGTCAGGAGCAGACGCAGCAGCTGGAAGCGGCGGCGCTCACCGCCGGAGAGGTCACCGATGCGGGTGACGAGCTTGTCGCCGGTGAAGCCGAAGCGCTCCAGCATGGAGGTCGCCGAGAGCTCCTGGCCGTCGGTCGTCTTGGTGACGCGCCTGATCGACTCCACGGTCGGCAGCACCCGAGCGTCGGGGTCGAGGTCGTCGAGCTGCTGGGTCAGGTGCTGCAGCGCGATGGTGCGGCCGTGGCGTACCTTTCCCGCCGCAGGCGCCAAGGTGCCGTCCAGCAACGACAGCATCGAGGTCTTGCCGGCGCCGTTGACGCCGACGATGCCGATCCGGTCTCCCGGACCGATCCGCCAGGTGGCGTGCGAGAGCAGCTGCCGCTCGCCGCGGAACAGGTCGACGTCCTCGACGTCGATGACGTCCTTGCCGAGCCGCTGGGTGGCGAACTTCTGCAGCTCGAAGCGGTCTCGAGGCGGAGGTACGTCCTCGATGAGCTGATTGGCGGCGTCGATGCGGAACTTCGGCTTGGACGTACGCGCCGGGGCGCCGCGACGCAGCCAGGCCAGCTCCTTGCGGACCAGGTTCTGGCGGCGTACCTCGGAGGCGGCCGCCTGTCGCTGCCGCTCCGCCTTCGCCAGCACGAAGGCGGCGTAACCACCTTCATAGGCGTCGACCTGACCGTCGTGCACCTCCCAGGTGAACTGGCACACCGCGTCGAGGAACCAGCGGTCGTGGGTGACCACGACGAGGGCCGAGGTGCGCGCGGCCAAGTGGGAGGCGAGCCAGGCCACGGCCTCGACGTCGAGGTGGTTGGTGGGCTCGTCGAGCACGATCAGGTCGTGTTCACCGAGCAGCAGCTCGGCCAAGGCACAGCGGCGACGCTCACCACCGGAGAGACCCATGACGGAACGATCGAGATCGATCCCGGCCAGGAGCTGCTCCACGATCTCCCGAAGCGCAGGCACAGCCGCCCATTCGTGGTCCGAGCGCCCGCCGAGCACCGCCTCCCGGACGGTGTGGGAGTCCACGAGGTGGTCGCCCTGGTGCAGGAACCCCACGAGCAGCCCACGCTGGCGCGAGACGCGACCGGAGTCAGGCTCCTCCAGGCCGGTCATCACCTGCAGCAGCGTCGTCTTCCCGTCGCCGTTACGGCCGACGATGCCGACGCGGTCACCGGCGTTGATACCGAGGGAGACGTCGTCGAGGAGGGGCCGGATGCCGTAGGCCTTGGAGACGTGCTCGAGGTTGAGAAGGTTCGCCATATCGCCTCCCATTGTCCCCGAGGGCGGTGAGCCGGCCTGCATCGCGGCGGCCACCCAGCGGCACACCGGGCGGACGAACCGCCCCTGACCTGCCTAGACTCCGTGCAATGGTCGAGAAGACGCTCCGCGAGCACACCCAGGGCTCGCGTCAGATGATCCTCGAAGCAGCGCTCCGGCTGGCAGCCGAGCGCGGCTACGTCGGCACGACGATGGCGCTGGTCCGGCGCGCCACCGGTCTGCCGCCGTCCTCCCTCTACTGGCACTTCCCCAACAAGGACCAGCTGCTCGCCGAGGCGCTCGAGCACGGCTACACCCGCTGGCACCGGGCCGTCCCCCGTTGGGAGGAGACGCCCAGCCGAGGAAACCTGCGCGAAGGCCTGCTGGCCAACCTGCGGCGGACGACCTCGGACACCCGCGACGCCGAGGCCGACTGGTGGCGGATGGGCCTGATGCTCGCCCTCGAATCCGGACCGACCGTCGGCGACGGCCCGCGCCAGCGCTTCCTCCAGATCCGCACCCAGACCCTGGCCGGTTTCGAGCTGTGGTGGTCCGAGGCGGTCGACCTTCCGCCCGCCCACATCGAGACCCTCGCCCGGCTGACCCTCGCCGCCCACGACGGTCTCTTCATCCATGTCCAGACCGATGAGTACGCCGAGCTCGACCCGCTCCGGCAACGGCTCGCCGACGGCCTGGCCGCCATCGCGAACCACCTGCGCAAGCAGGACCCGGCAGCGACGCCGGCGGCCGTGGAGCTGCCGCCCGTGACGTACGAGGGCAGGAGCGGCAGCCGCGAGAAGCTGGTCGCGGCCGCGTTGGAGGTGGCCGCGGAGAGCGGCTACGAGGGCGCCTCGATCAGCCGGATCTGCGCGGCGGCCGGGCTCCCGGCCTCCTCGGTCTACTGGCATTTCGCGAACAAGGACGACCTGTTCTCGGCGGCGGTCGACGACTCCTACCGCGCCTGGCAGGGCGCGCAGTCCTCCTGGCAGCCCCCGCGCGCGGACTGCGACTGCTCCACCGAGCTCCCCCGGATGCTGACGCCCCTGGTGGCCAGCCTCCGCCGGCTGCCACCGTTCCTGCGCATCGGCCTCATGCTCGTGCTTCCCAAGCGTCCCGAGCCACTTCCCGGCCGGGACCGGTTCCTCGCCGTACGCCTCCAGGCGCGAGCAGACTTCGCGGGCTGGTTCCGCGGCGCCCTCGGCGAGAACGGGCCGGACCACGCCGACGAGATGGCCGCGCTCCTGCTCGTGATCGCAGACGGACTTCTCTTCGCCGAGGCGCTCGACAGCGCCGACATGCCACCGGCCACGACCTCGGACCTGCTGGCGCGACTGGTCACGGCGACGCCGTTTCATACACAGATAAGCCACTGACCTACTACCGTAGATCCACAGCCGATCTACGACGCTAACGGTCGAAAACGCATCGAAATGTATGCCGTGTCATCTATTTCCGCAGGTCAGGAATGAGATTTATCCAACATTTCCACCACAACCTCCGGAACGATCGTTACAGTGACTGCTGTCACAGAGAGCCGGGACCGCCAGATCCCCCCGTCGTGGTGTGTCTTCGGCTCAGTAAAGGAGATCCCCCATGAGCGTCTCTGCTATCCCCACCCTGGCTAGTCAGCACGACCATGAAGGTGCCCCGAGGACGACCTCCTCGGCGACCCCGTCTGCGACGAAGGCCCTCCAGATCCTGGAGGCATTTCTCGGAGCCGGCCCGAAGCTCGGTGTCAGCGAGATCGCGCGCACCGCGGGCCTACCCAAGTCGACCGCCTTCCGCCTGTTGCGTCACCTCGAGCAGAGCGGATACGTCGAGCGCACGGGCCGCCACTACGTCCTCGGCCGCCGGCTCTTCGAGCTCGGCAACGCGGTGCAGATCTGCCGCCCGCAGGGCATCCGTGAGACCGCGATGCCGCATCTGGCCGAGCTCTACGTGGCCACCGGCAAGACCGTCCACCTCGCCATCCTCGAAGGCACCGACATCGTCATCCTGGAGAAGATCACCGGACGCGGCGGCATCCAGCCGGACACGTACGTCGGTGGTCGGGCGCCCGCGGCCTGCTCGGCCCTCGGCAAGGCGATCCTCTCCTTCAGCGACCGCAACCACATCGCGGCGGTGCTGGAGTCCGGCCTGGTCAGGCGCACCCGCCACTCGCACAGCGACCCGGCGAAGTTCCTCGCCGAGCTCCGCCGCGCCAACAGCGAGCGCATCGCCTTCGACCGTGAGGAGGCCCAGCTCGGCATCGTCTGCGCCGCGGTCCCGATCATGATCGAGGGCCGCGCGATCGCCGCGGTCTCCGTCTCCGGCAGCGCCGCCGGCTTCAACGCGGCGAGCATCACCCGCCACCTGCGCCGCGCCGCCGCGGCGATCTCCGACGAGGTCGTCACCAGCGCCGCGTAGCACCCCTGCCGAGGCGTCACGTACGCCGGCCGAGACGTCGGCTACGTCGGCCGAGGCGTCACACGCTGACGTCTCGGCCGATCTGACCGACGTCTCGGCCGACGGGGCCGACGCCTCGGCGGGTCGGGGTCAGTAGGTGATCACGTGGGCGCCGGCGACGGGGCCGGGAGCGGTCCAGACGCGGTCGTACGCCTTGGCCTGCATCACTCCGGCGACCTCGCGGGCGTGGGCAGCGTCGCGGCAGAGCATGAGGATCGTCGGGCCCGATCCGGAGAGCTGGACGGCGAGGGCGCCGGCCTCCTCGCCGTCGGCGAAGGTCTGGGCGAGGTCGGGACGGAGCGCGAGCGCGGGCGCCTGCAGGTCGTTGGCGAGGGCCTCGGCGAGGATCTCGGCGTCGCCCTTCTCCAGCGCCATCAGCAGGCTCTCGGGCACCTGTGGGTCGCTGACCTCGGTCCCGGTGCGCTCGTCGAAGGCGCGGTAGACCGACGGCGTCGAGAGCCCCTGCTCGTTGCCGACGACGACCCACCACCAGGCGCCGTTGTCGGTCAGCGGCTCGACGATCTCACCACGGCCGCCGCCGATGGCGGTGGCGCCGACGAGCGCGAAGGGTACGTCGGAGCCCAGCTGCCCGGCCAGAGCCAGCAGATCCTCGTCGGAGGTGTCCAGCGACCACAGCCGGTCGAGCGCGACCAGCGTCGCGGCCGCATCGGCGGAGCCGCCGGCGAGACCGCCCGCGACCGGGATGCCCTTGTGGATCTCGATCCTCGCCGCCAGGTCGAGGCCGTGGTGGGCAGCCAGCGCCTTGCCGGCCCGCACGACGATGTTGTCGTCGCCGGTCGGGACCTCGCCGAGCGCGATGTGGTCCTCAGCGGTGAGCGCGACCTGCCACTCGGCGGCGTCGCTCACCGTGACGTCGTCGTAGAGCCCGATCGCCTGGTAGACGGTCGCCAGCGGGTGGTAGCCGTCGTCGCGGACCGGCCCGACCCCGAGGTGCAGGTTGAACTTCGCGGCCGCACGGACGGTGATCGTCATGAGGGAGCCTTCTTGCCGGAGCGGAGCCCGAGGCGATCCGCGTGGAGCGATTCGGTGATGCGTACGAAGTCGTCGACGGTCAGCGACTCCCCGCGCGCGAGCGGGTCGATGCCCGCCGTGACCAGCGCCTTCTCGGCCGCGTCAGCGGAGCCGGCCAGCGGCTTGAGTACGCCGCGGAGCGCCTTGCGGCGCTGCGCGAAGGCTGCGTCGACGACCGCGAAGACGTCCTCGCGGGAGACCGTCGTCGAGGGCGGCTCGCGGTGACTCCAGTAGACGAGCCCGGAGTCGACGTTGGGCGCCGGCCAGAAGACGTTGCGGCCGATCGCGCCGGCGCGGCGTACGTCGGCGTACCAGGCGGCCTTGACCGAGGGGACGCCGTAGACCTTGGAGCCGGGCTTGGCCGCGAGCCGGTCGGCGACCTCGGCCTGCACCATCACCAGCCCGTGGCGCAGCGACGGCAGCAGAGACATCAGGTGGAGCAGGACCGGGACCGAGACGTTGTAGGGCAGGTTGGCCACCAGCGCCGTGGGCGGCGGGCCCGGGACGGACTCGACGCGGAGGGCGTCGGCGCGGATCAGGCTGAACGCGTCGGCCTGATCGGGGGCGTACTCCTGGATGGTCCGCGGCAGCCGCTCGGCCAGGACCTCGTCGATCTCGATCGCGGTCACCTGTGCGCCGGTCTCGAGGATGGCGAGGGTGAGCGACCCGAGGCCCGGGCCGACCTCCACGACGACATCGGAAGCGCCGACACCGGACTCGCGCACGATCCGGCGGACGGTGTTGGCGTCGATGACGAAGTTCTGTCCCCGCTGCTTGGTGGGGCGCAGATCGAGCTCGGATGCGAGCGACCGCACCTCCGCCGGGCCCAACAGGCGCGGCGGGGTGCGGTCGGTCATGGGTACAGACTATGGCCCGAAGGCCGAAACAGCCTTACTGCGGCAGACCGAGCTGCTGCGAGCAGTGCGGCCAGGCGCCGTAGCCACCGTTGGCGTCACGGAGCTTGGTCGCCACCGCGATCTGAGCCTCGCGGCTGTTCTCGTGGGGGTAGCCGGAGCCACCGTAGGCCTGCCAGGTCTGCAGGTTGAACTGCAGACCGCCGTAGTAGCCGTTGCCCGTGTTGATCGCCCAGTTGCCACCGGACTCGCACTGGGCGAGCCGGTCCCAGACGGTGCTGCCGCCGGCGAAGTTGGCCGCCGGGGCCTTCTCCTTGGTGCCGACCTTGACGATGCGCGGCTCGGCCTCCTCGATGACATTCTGCTCGAGGACCTTCCGGGAGACGACCTGGCCGTTCTTGTAGAAGATGCGGTAGGTCACCGAGCGGACGCCGTCGGAGCCCTCGTCGATGACCTCGGTCTCGCCCTCGTACATCGACGAGTCCTCGCGCTCCTCGACCGGCGCCTCGATGGTCTCACGGGCGACCCCCTGGTTCTTGGCGGAGAAGTCGGTGAACACGATCCTCTGACCGGTCTTCAGGGCCTTGTCGGAGGCCGGCGAGACCTTGTCGCGACGCTCGAGCTCGACCCCGAGGTCCGCGAGCGCGTCGCCGACGGTCAGCGCGGTCACGCTCACCTTCTTGGCCTTCTTCCCTGCCAGCTCGACCTGGACGGTCTTCGGGGTGACGACGTCGAGCGACATCCCGTCGCGGCCGATGTAGGCACCGCGGCTGGTGGAGAGCTCAGCTCGGTCGTAGTCACGGCCGAGCTCGGCGAGAGCGCCACCGACGGTCGTGGCGGTCACCCAGTGGTCCTGGGACTTGCCATCGACCTCGAGGGTCAGCTGCCGGGCGTAACGGACGCTGATCGCGCTGCCGTCCTCGACCTCGGTGTCGAGCGAAGGGGCGACGGCGTCGCGGTCGCCGACCTCGATGCCCTGGGCTTCGAGGACCTCACCGACGGTGTCGGCGTGGACGCTGACGTCCTTGGCCTTGCCGTCCACCGAGAGGATGACATCGGTCTGGGAGGTCTTGACTCCGTATGCGGTGCCGCCTGCGGCCACCACTGCTGCGGCGAGACCGCCGACCAGAATGGCCTTACGACGACGAGTAGATGCGATGTTGCGAACCCATGAGGTGGTGCTGCTGACGGGCACAATGCTCCGATGTTCGTGCTCCCCGGGCACGGGCGCACGGTGTTGCGAGATCTGGTGATCTACGCGCTGAGGCCCACCCCCAACACCGTCCGGATCTATCCCGACCCCGGCTTTTCGCCGGACAGCGGAACAAATGCGGGCGGTTAAATGCAAGTCCCCTGCCCGCTCCGCAGGCAATTACAAGCATGCAATCTCAGCACCAAATGGGCACCAGGGAGCGTTGTCAATACCTGACGCAGCGAATGACAGGTGTGCGATTCACCACGCCGAAATCGCAGGTCAAGCGGGTTGATCAGGGTTGATGTCGTAATCCCGCCACGAAATATCGCGCCCGCTGGCCAATAGGCGACAAATCCTTTACAGGTAACTGCGTTGCTTGGTGTTGTACTCCGAAGCCATCAGCGTCGTGATGGCCCGTCGTGCCGGTCGGTTCTCGGGAAGGCAGATGTGCGCGATGTCACCACACTCCGGAGGAACGATGAACAAGCGCGTTTTCAGCGCCCTCGCCGCAGTTGCGGTCGCGGGAGTGACGCCGGTTGCCCTCTCCCACTCGACGGCCAGCGCCGCCGAAATGAACAGGACCCCGGCTTCCGCCAGCGTGAAGCAGAAGATCGACAACAAGCCAGACGCGCTCCACACCAAGCGCACCGAGCTGAAGCAGGCCGCCGCCGAGGCCCTCGTCACGGGCGAGAAGAAGACTGTCACCAAGAACGGCAGTGAAGTCGTCAAGATGGGCAAGGGCGACAACACCCGCTGGGTCGAGCACCAGCCGACCGAGAAGTCCCAGCTGCTCAGCTTCCTGGTGGAGTTCGGCGAGGGTGGCAACCCGGCGTTCCCCGACAACACCTCGGGCCCGCTCCACAACGAGATCGAGGCCCCGGAGGAGGGTGACAACTCCACCTACTGGGAGCCCGACTTCTCGCGGGATCACTACCAGGACATGTTCTTCAACGAGGACCCGAGCGCCGAGTCCTTCCACAACGTCTACAAGGAGATGTCGAGCGGCCGCTTCGACCTCCAGGGCGACACCAGCGACTGGGTGAAGCTCCCGCACGCCGCGTCCTACTACCAGAGCGAGACCGGCGACGAGACCGCCTCCTCGATGAAGAACTTCATCCAGGACAGCGCCAACGCCTGGTACGACGCCCAGAAGGCGGCCGGCAAGACCGACGCCGAGATCGTGTCCTACCTGAAGGACTTCGACATCTGGGACCGCTACGACATCGACGGTGACGGCAACTTCAACGAGCCCGACGGCTACATCGACCACTTCCAGGCGATCCACTCCGGCGAGGGCGAGGAGGCCGGCGCCG
Organism: Nocardioides sp. NPDC057772; assembly: GCF_042798075.1. Taxonomy (NCBI): domain Bacteria; kingdom Bacillati; phylum Actinomycetota; class Actinomycetes; order Propionibacteriales; family Nocardioidaceae; genus Nocardioides; species Nocardioides sp. NPDC057772. The sequence continues at coordinate 32,631 of NZ_JBHVKN010000001.1, read as the reverse complement.
ACCCGTGGGCCATCTGGTCGCACCGCTGGGCCGCGAACGCCTCCGGATCCGAGGGTCCGTCGAACTTCCCGAAGGTCGGCGGCGTACAGATCGGCAACACCGACATCTGGATCCGTGACTACACCACGGAGCCGGAGAACGGTGGCCTGGGCGTCTTCGCGCACGAGTTCGGCCATGACCTGGGTCTGCCGGACTTCTACGACACCGCCGGCGGTGAGAACGGCACCGGTTTCTGGACCCTGATGAGCTCCGGCTCGTGGCTGGGTCACGGCGACGGCGCGATCGGCACCACCCCGAACCACATGGGTGCCCCGGAGAAGCTCTTCCTCGGCTGGCTCAACTACGACACCGTCGACGCCGGCACCGCCAAGAAGCTCACGCTCGGCCCGTCGTACCACGACACCGGCGCCAAGACGCCGCAGGCGCTGATCGTCAACCTGCCCGACGGCAAGAAGACGTACGACGCCGGCGACGGTTCCTCCGGGCGCTCGTTCCTCTACTCGGGCAAGGGCGACGACCTCTCGGCAACTGCGACCACCCCTGAGATCGCCATCCCCGCGGGCGGCACGCTGACTGCCAAGGTGAAGTACGACCTCGAGAAGGAATACGACTACACCTTCGTCGAGGCTTCGACCGACGGCGGCTCGACCTGGTCCACCCCGCTGAAGACGAACCTGTCCTCCACCTCCCCCGAGGCCAACAACGGCATCGACGGCACCTCGGACAGCTCCTGCACGACCAACTGCAAGACCAAGGACCCGGTCGAGTTCAAGGACCTGTCCGTCGACCTGTCGGCGTACGCCGGTCAGACCGTGAAGCTCCGCTTCCGCACCGCCACCGACGGTGGCGTGCACTACTACGGCTTCGCGATCGACGACCTGGCTGTCGGCTCGGCCTACACGACGGACTTCTCGTCCTTCGACGGCTGGACGGTGAACAAGTACTTCCAGCTCACCGACGGCACCTACACCCTGCCGTACAAGCACTTCTACATCGCCGAGAACCGGCAGTACAAGGGCTACGACAAGACGCTGGCCGAGGGTCCGTACAACTTCGGCTACGGCGTCACCGCGCCGGACAAGGTCGACCACTACCGCTACCAGGACGGCCTGCTGGTCTGGTACCAGAACGGTCTCTACTCCGACAACAACACCTCCACTCACCCCGGTGGCGGCCAGGCACTGATCGTCGACGCCTCGGCCGGCGTCCAGAAGTGGTCGAACGGCACCCTGTCTCGTAACCGGATCCAGGGCTACGACTCGACCTTCGACGTGGACCGCACCGACGCGCTCCACCTGGAGAGCGAGATCGCCGGCGCTCCGAACAACGTTCTCGACATTCCGTCGCGGAAGGGTGTCTCCACCTTCTTCGACAGCTCGGAGACGACCTACTGGAACCCCGCCAACCCCCGCCACTCGACCAAGACCGCCGGTAGCGGCGTGAAGATCGAGGTGCTCTCCTCCGACGAGAAGGCCGGCATCATGAAGATCAGCGTCTCCTGACCTGACCATTCGGCGAGAGATTAGCCCGTGGCGGTCGCCTCGGGCTCTTCTTCGATCTCAGCAGGTCACCAGGTCCCGCCGAAAGCCGCTTCGGTGTTGGTGTTGACGGCGTTGCAGAGCGCCTCGAGGTCCTCGCCGCGTACCTCTGCCATCACCCGCATCGTCGCCGGGATCATGTAGCTGGAGTTGATCGCGCCGCGGTGGGGATGGGGCGTCAGGAAGGGGGCGTCGGTCTCGACCAGGATGCGGTCCTGGGGCGCGATCGCGAGGGCGTCGCGGAGGTACTGGGCGTTCTTGAACGTCACCGTGCCGGCGAAGGAGAGGTAGGCGCCGCGGTCCAGGCACTGCCGGGCGAACTCGGCATCGCCGGAGAAGCAGTGCATCACCCAGCGCTCCGGCGGACCGACGCTGTCGACCACCTCGAGCACCGCCTGGTGGGCGTCGCGGTCGTGGATCATCAGGGTCTTGTCGAGACGCTTGGCGATGTCGATGTGACGCCGGAAGGAGTAGGCCTGGGTCTCGCGGCCGTCCTCGTCGGTGCGGAAGAAGTCCATCCCGGTCTCCCCCACGACGCGCACCTTGTCGTGCGCGCCGGCGAGCTTCTCGATCTCGTCGAGCGCCGCCTCGAGGTCGGGCTGGCGGGGAGCGTCGTTGGGGTGGAGCGCGACACCGGCGACCATGTTGTCGTACGTCTCGGCCGCCTCCACCGCCCAGCGCGCGCCGGGCAGGTCGCAGCCGATCTGGACCACCCTGGTCACGCCCACCGCCGCCGCCTGGGCCAGCGCCTCCTCGACCGGGAGGCTCTCGTCCCCCCGGACGATGTCGAGGTGGGTGTGGTTGTCGACGACCGGTGCGGGCAGTGGCTCGGGTGCCGGGGCGAAGCTCATGCTCACCAGTCTTCTACACGCTCTTGTGCACGAGGTCGTAGACCTCGCGTTTCGGTACGCCGGCGAGCTTGGCGACCTCGGCGATGGCCTCTTTCCTGGTGCGGCCCTCGCCCTCCAGGTCGGCCACGGCCTCGCGAAGGCTGTCGGGGTCGCTGCCGATCTCGGCAGAGGGGTCGGCGCCGGTGACGACGATGGTGACCTCTCCTCTCACTCCGTCGCGCGCCCAGTCGACGAGCTCGGCGAGGCCGCCACGGCGTACTTCCTCGTGGGTCTTGGTGAGCTCGCGGCAGACCGCAGCGGCCCGGGTGTCGCCGAAGACCTCGCGCATCGCCTCCAGGGCGGCCTCGGTGCGATGAGGGGCCTCGAAGAAGACCATGGTGCGCTCCTCCTTCGCCAACGACGCGAGGCGGCGGGAGCGCTCGCCCGCCTTGCGCGGCAGGAAGCCCTCGAAGCAGAACCGGTCGACGGGGAGCCCGCTGACGGCCAGGGCGGTCAGGACGGCCGAGGGCCCGGGCACCGCGGTGACGCGTACGTCCTTCTCGACCGCCGCCGCGACCAGCCGATAGCCCGGGTCGGAGACCGAGGGCATGCCGGCATCGGTGACCAGCAGGACGCGGTTGCCGTCGAGGAGGTCGGCGAGCAGCGCCGGCGTACGCGCACTCTCGTTGCCCTCGAAGTAGGAGACGATGCGGCCCTTGAGCTCGACCCCGAGATCGGTCGTCAGCCGGCGCAGGCGACGGGTGTCCTCGGCGGCGATGACGTCCGCGGTGGCCAGCTCGGAGGCCAACCGGGGTGGGGCGTCTTCGACACGTCCGATGGGGGTTGCCGCGAGTACGAGCACGCCGTCGTCTGGAACTACCACCCCGATATTGTCGCAGGCCTATAGGGTGCCATCGTGACAACGACGGTGACCAGGGCCGACGAGCCCATGGAGGGGTTGGCAAGCACCCCCTCGGGTCACCTTCTCCCGACCGCCTGGGAGCGTGCTCGGCGCCGCATCAGCGGCTCGCCGCGAGCCGGCTGGGCGGCGACGATCGGGATCACCCTGCTCGCCTTCCTGCTGCGGCTGTGGCACCTCGGCACCCCGAAGGTCTTCGCCTTCGACGAGACCTACTACGCCAAGGACGCCTGGGCGCTGCTGGAGTTCGGCTACGCGCGCAACTTCATCGAGGGCGCCGACGAGAACATCCTGGCCGGCCAGCTCGACGGACAGTTCGCCGACGGGCCGTCGATGATCGTCCACCCCGACGTGGGCAAGTGGCTCATCGCGATCGGCATCAAGCTCTTCGGGATGGACCCCTTCGGCTGGCGGATCGCGTCCGTCGTGGTCGGCTCGCTCCTGGTGCTGCTGACGATCCGGTTCGTACGCCGCGTCTCCGGGTCCATGCTGCTCGGTCTCGTCGGTGGCATCCTGGTCACCTTCGACGGGCTCGCCTTCGTCCTCTCCCGGCTGGCCCTGCTCGACCTCTTCGTCGCCTTCTTCCTGCTGCTCGCGGTGCACCTGATGGTGATGGACCGCGACTGGTGCCGGCGCCGGTTCTCGGCGCTCGCGCCCACCCAGCTGGCCGAGCCCGGCGCCTGGGGTCCGGTCCGGCGCATGCTGTTCCGGCCGTGGCTGCTCTGCTCGGGCATCGCCTGGGGCCTGGCGATCGGCTGCAAGTGGGAGGCGCTCTACCCGCTGGCCGCGTTCGGCCTCCTCTACGTCGCCTGGTCCGCCGGGATGCGGCGCTCCTTCGGCGTACGTCTCTCCTGGCTGCGTGCCTGTGTGGCCGACGGACCGACGGCGTTCGTGCACCTGGTGGGCGTCGCACTCGCGGTCTACGTGATGACCTGGATCCCGTGGATGACCCACGCCGACGTCTACGAGAAGGCGCTCTCCTCGACGCAGTACACGCGCTACTCCGGCGAGGGCCACTGCGAGAACAAGTCGTACGTCCCCGAGAACCTCAACGACAAGCGCTGGCCGACCGCGACCGAGCCGGACGCCTCCGGTCTGGGCGAGGCGGTCCAGTCGGTGCGGTCGCTGTGGCACTACCACCGCGACGTCTACACGTTCCACACCCACTTCCTGGAGTGCGCCGAGCACACCTACGGCTCGCACCCGATCGGCTGGCTGGTCCTGAACCGGCCGGTGGGCGTCGCCGCCGACACCGGGATCCTGTCGGGCTCGAAGTCGCGCGGCGAGATGTGCGAGGCGACGCCGACGGCCGATCCGGACGGCGACGGTCCGCAGGAGGCGGGGACCTGTCTACGACAGGTGCTGCTGCTCGGCACCCCGGTGCTGTGGTGGGGCGCCTTCGTCGCACTGATCGTCTCGGCCTTCATGTGGGTCGCCGCGCGCGACTGGCGGTTCGGGGTCGCCGTCGTCGGGGTGCTGTCGACGTGGCTGCCGTGGCTGCAGTACGCCGGTCGGCCGATCTTCTCCTTCTACATGATCATCGCGCTGCCGTTCCTGGTGCTCGGTCTGTGTCTGTGTCTTGGCAAGCTGCTCGACCGACCGCCGCCCCTGGCCGGAGGCAGTCCCGCTGCCAGGCGCCGGGTCGGGGGCGCGATCGCCGGTGGCATCTTCGTGGTGCTGGTGATCTGCAACTTCGCCTGGTTCTGGCCCATCTACACCGACGAACTGCTGACCAGGCAGGAATGGCTGACGAGGATCTGGTTCAAGCGATGGATCTGACGCATGTGGTGCGTGGTCGGGTGCCCCGGCCGGGCGGGTTCGACGATGTCGTCGTGACGGTGACTTCGGGGGTCGTCTCCGACGTACGGGCCGCCGCGTCCGGTGACCCCGCGTCCTCGGGGATCCTGCTGCCGGGCCTGGTGGACATCCACAACCACGGCGGCGGTGGCGCGTCCTTCCATTCCACGTCGCCGGAGGAGATCGCGGTTGCCGCCGGCGTCCACCACGCCGCGGGCACGACCACGCTGCTCGCCTCGACCGTCACCGACGCGCCTTCTCGGCTGCTGTCCGTGGTCTCGGCCCTGGCCACCGCAGCGGAGGACGGGCTGATCGCCGGGATCCACATGGAGGGGCCGTTCCTCGAGCACTCCTGCCGCGGGGCGCACGACCCCGACCTGCTCCGGGCACCGGATGCCGGGCTCGCCCGCGAGCTCGTCGCCGCCGCGCGTGGCCACCTGCGGGTGATGACGCTCGCGGCGGAGCTTCCCGGAGCCGACGAGGTCGCCGCGGTGCTCACCGAGGCCGGGGCCGTGGTGGCGTTGGGGCACACCGCAGCATCGGCGGAGCGGGCTCGCGCGTTCCTCTCCGGGCCCGGTGGTCTGGTCACCCATCTGTTCAACGGGATGCCGCCTGCCCACCATCGCTCTCCGGGGCCTGTGCTCGGGTCCCTGGGAGCCGCGGGTGTCGGTGATGCCTGCGTGGAGCTGATCGCCGACGGCGTACACCTCGACGACGAGACGGTCCGGGCGGTCATGTCGATGGTGCCCGGCTCGGTCGTTCTGGTCACCGACGCGATGGCCGCTGCCGGGATGGCCGACGGCGACTACCAGCTCGGCCCGCTGTCCGTGGAAGTACGCTCCGGCGTCGCCCGCGTCGCCGACGGGACCGGCAGCGGATCGATCGCCGGTGGCACCTCCCGCCTCCTCGACCAAGTGCGCCGCCACGCGGCCGCCGGGGTCGACCTGGCCATGCTCATGAAGGCTGCCAGCCTGCGGCCGGCCTCGGTGGTCGGGCTCGACGCGGGCCGCCTCGAGACCGGTGCCCGCGCCGACCTGCTGGTCACCGACGAGTCGCTGCAGCCGATCCGGGTGATGCGCGGCGGGGCCTGGCTGTCTGCGTAGGCCGGGCTCGTATTCTGAGCACCATGTCCTCCACGGAGTCCTCCTCCCCAATCGTCGCCGGGCTCGTGCCGAAGTGGGCGGTCGCGGCCTTCGCGGTCGACGTCTTCTTCGTGCTCCTCTTCGCCTTCGCCGGGCGCCAGTCGCACGACTCCGGTCCGGCGCTCGTCGTGCTCCGCATCGCCTGGCCGTTCCTGGTCGGGCTCGTCGTGGCCTGGGCCGTGGTGGCCTGGCGGCGCTGGTCGGCGGTCCGCGCCTGGCCGGCCGGCGTGGTCGTCTGGTCGGGGACGTACGCCATCGGGATGGTGCTGCGCGGCCTCACCGGCGAGGGTCTCGCGCCGGCCTTCCTGGTCGTCTCGATCCTCTTCCTCGGCCTCACCCTGGTCGGCTGGCGCGGCTACGTCAGCGCCAAGCTCCACTACCGCTCGAGACGCCTCGCTGACTGACCTCTGCCGAGGCGTCAGGTACGTCGGCCGAGTTGTCATCGCCGTGCCAGCTCGGCCGACGTACGTGACGCTTCGGCCGACGCGGGCGACGCCTCGGCTAGAGGGTAGCGGCTGCGGCCACGGGGTCGAAGCCGAAGGGGAGCTCCAGGCGATGGGCCCGCATGAAGTCGGCGTTGGACAGCACATCCACCGTGCGGCCCTCGGCGGCCACGACGCCGCCGTCGAGGATGACGGAGCGCTCGCAGAGCTCGAGGGCGTACGGCAGGTCGTGGGTGACCATCAAGACCGTGACGTCCAGGCCGCGGAGGATGTCGGCGAGCTCGCGGCGGGAGGCGGGGTCGAGGTTGGAGGACGGCTCGTCGAGGACGAGGATCTCGGGGTCCATCGCGAGCACGGTGGCGACCGCGACCCGGCGGCGCTGACCGAAGGAGAGATGGTGGGGCGGCCGGTCGGCGAACTCCTCCATCCCTACCTTCGCGAGCGCCTCCGTGACCTTCGCGTCGAGGGCCTCGCCGCGCAGGCCGAGGTTGGCGGGGCCGAAGGCGACGTCCTCGCGGACGGTGCCCATGAAGAGCTGGTCGTCGGGGTCCTGGAAGACGACGCCGACGCGGCGGCGGATCTCCTTGATGTTGGCCTTGGTGACCGGCAGCCCGGAGACCGCGACCGAGCCGGCGCCGGCCAGATGGATGCCGTTGAGATGCAGGACCAGCGTCGTCTTGCCGGCCCCGTTGGGCCCCAGCAACGCCACCCGTTCGCCGCGGTGGACGTGCAGGTCGACGCCGAAGAGCGCCTGATGGCCGTCGGGATAGGCGAAGGCGAGGCCGCGTACGTCGAGGACTGGAGTGGTCACCGGGGCATTCTCCCTGTGTAGCCGCGCGAGACCATCGCCAGGTGCACCCGCTCGCCGCGCTCGAAGGAACGGATGAACAGGGCGCCCACCGATCGGGCGAGCACCGGCCAGTGGAGCGGGTTGCGGGCGACGAACCCTCGGGAGGCGCGCGCCACCGCCATCCGGCGCATCTCGTCGGTCACGACCTCGAGGTAGCGCACCATGAACGCCATGATCTGCACCAGCTGCTGAGGCAAGCGCAGCCGCTCCAGGCCGTGGACCAGCTCCTGCGGCGTCGTCGTCGCGGCCAGCAGCAGGCCCGCGATCACACCGAGCGTGCCCTTGGCCAGCAGTCCCCACGCGGAGAGCAGACCCGACTCGCTCAGGCTCAGCCCGAGCACCTCGATCCGCGGCCCGTGCGCGATGAACGGCATCAGCACCGCGAACACCACGAACGGCGTCTCGACCACCATCCGCTTCAGCACCCACCCCGGACGCACCCGGCCCACCGCCCCGACCGTCACCAGGACGGCGAGAAAGAACGCGTACGCAGCGAACCACTCCCGCGGGGTCGCCACCACCACGAGCATGAAGCCGACCAGAGCCAGCACCTTCAGATGGGCGGGCACCGGATCAGGCCTCGTCGGAGGAGCTGCCGGACCGGCGGCGCACGACCATCGCCAGACCACCCGCGAGCACGAGCACCACGGCGGTGCCGATCACGCCGGCCAGACCACCGGAGAGCCGCTCGTTGTCGACGCCCTTGGTGCCGTAGTCGGCCAGCGGACCGTCGGCGGTGCCGTGCTCGGAGGCGCTGTCGAGGAAGCCGGTCCTGCCGGCGACGTACTCGAGGCCGTCGGGATGGGCGGAGGCGTAGTAGGACACGACGCCGGCCAGGAGCAGGGCGACGACCGCGATGCCGACGGCGACCCACTTGAAGGGCACGGTGCGCTTCGATGCGGTCGTCATGCCACCGACTCCTTCGGCTTGATGACCAGGTCACGCGCGGTGATCACGCCGCGGGCGCCGTAGACGAGGTCGGGGCGTACGGACAGGATCGCGCCGACCGCGAGGAAGGTGATCACGCCCTCACCCAAGCCGATGAGGGTGTGCCAGCCGAGCATCGCGGTGGCCAGCGTGGTCAGCGAGATGTCGGCGGTGCCACCGACGGCGTAGAGCGCGGTGAAGACGAGCGCGGCCGCGGGCACGGAGACGAAGGCGCCGATCGCTGCCGCGGGCGCGACCAGGCCGACCCGCTTCGGCAGCACCTTGAGCAGCACCCGGCTGACGACCCAGCCGACAACCACCGTGGTGACCGCCATGAGCAGGATGTTGGTGCCGAGCGCGGTGATGCCGCCATCGGCGAAGAGCAGCGACTGCACGATCAGCACGACCGAGACGCACAGCACCCCGGTCCACGGGCCGACCAGCACCGCCGCGAGGGCGCCACCCATCAGATGGCCGCTCGTGCCCGCACCCACCGGGAAGTTGAGCATCTGGGTCGCGAAGACGAACGCGGCGACGAGGCCGGCCAGCGGAGCGGTCTTGTCGTCGAGCTCGCGGCGCGCGCCGCGCAGCGCGACACCGACAGCGACGACAGCGACAGCGCCGGTGGCGATCGACGTCGGAGCGTCGAGGAAGCCGTCGGGGACGTGCATGGTCACCTCTGGGATCTGCGTGGGGTAGGTCGAAGTGGAGCCCGAGACATGAGAACTGCTAACGCGAACTTATCGCAATAGCCTCGCCCGCGCACCGTCCGGTCGGGTAGTGAATCAAGACGTCTGAGGTGTCAATCTGCGCCAAATGAATACTTCTCAAGTCATGACTGTCCGCGTACCGTCGAGGACATGAGCAGCGCCGCCAACGACATCGTCATCTGCGAGCCCCTCCGCACCCCGGTCGGCCGCTTCCTGGGGGCCCTGTCGCCCCTGACCGCGACCGACCTCGCCACCACCGTCCTGCGCGAGCTGGTCGAGCGCACCGGCCTGCAGGAGGGTGACGTCGACGACGTCATCCTCGGCAACGGCTACGCGAACGGCGAGAACCCCGCGATCGGCCGCATCGCCGCCCTCGACGCCGGCCTCGGCACCGGCGTCCCGGGCCTCCAGATCGACCGCCGCTGCGGTTCTGGTCTTCAGGCCATCCTGTACGCCGCTGGCTCCGTCGCCACCGGCGCCGCGAACCTCGTCATCGCCGGTGGCGCGGAGTCGATGTCCAACGTCGAGCACTACGCACTCGGGCTGCGCGGCGGGGTGAAGCAGGGCGGCATCGAGCTGCTCGACCGTCTCGACCGGGCCCGAGAGACCGCCGGCGGCAAGGATCACCCGATCCCGGGCGGCATGATCGAGACCGCCGAGAACCTCCGTCGTGAATACGGCATCTCCCGCGAGGAGCAGGACGAGCTCGCGCTGCGCTCCAACCAGCGCGCGGTGGCCGCCCACGAGGCCGGCAAGTTCGCCGACGAGCTGGTCCCGGTGACCGTCCCCGGCGGGCGACGCAATCCCGACGTCGTCGTCGACCGCGACGAGCACCCGCGTGCCGACATCTCCCTGGAGAAGCTCGCCTCGCTGCGCCCGGTCCGGCTGAAGATCGACGAGGAATCGACGGTCACCGCGGGCAACGCCTCCGGCCAGAACGACGGCGCCGCGATGTGCATCGTGACCACCCGCGCCGAGGCCGAGAGGCGCGGCCTGACTCCCCTGTTGACGCTCAAGTCGTGGGCCGTCACCGGCTGCGAGCCCGAGCGGATGGGCATCGGTCCGGTCCCCTCGAGCAAGGCCGCGCTCGGTCGCGCAGGGCTCACCCTCGACGAGATCGACCTGATCGAGCTCAACGAGGCGTTCGCCGCCCAGGTCCTCGCCGTGCTGCGCGAGTGGAAGATCGACGCGACCGACGAGCGGCTCAACCCCAACGGCTCCGGGATCTCGCTGGGTCACCCGATCGGCGCCACCGGCGCCCGCATCCTCGCCACGGCCGCCCGCGAGGCGCAGCGCCGCGAGGCCAGGTACGTCCTGGAGACGATGTGCATCGGTGGCGGCCAGGGGCTCGCGGCGGTCTTCGAGTCGGTGCGCTGAGGCGTACGCCCCCTTCATTTCAGTAGAGCCTTCGAGAGAGCAGAGAAGACATGGGTTTGGACAAGGTGGTCGGGTCGGCCGCGGAGGCGGTCGCCGACATTCACAGCGGGGCCAGCCTGGCCGTGGGCGGCTTCGGGCTGGTGGGCATCCCGTGGTTCCTGATCGAGGCGCTGCGGGAGCAGGGTGCGGACGACCTGATGGTCGTCTCCAACAACTGCGGCGTCGACGGGGCCGGGCTCGGGCTGCTGCTCGACGATCACCGCATCTCCCGGGTGATCGCGAGCTACATCGGCGAGAACAAGGAGTTCGGCCGCCAGTACCTGGCCGGCGAGATCACCCTCGAGCTCACCCCGCAGGGCACGCTCGCCGAGCGGATGCGCGCCGGCGGCAGCGGGATCGGCGCGTTCTACACCCCGACCGGCGTCGGCACGATGGTCTCCGACGGAGGCCTGCCCTACCGCTACAACCCCGACGGCACGGTCGCCGAGGCCTCCGAGCCGAAGGAGGTCAGGGAGTTCCACGGCAAGCAGATGGTGCTCGAGGAGGGCATCATCACCGACTTCGCGCTGGTCCGCGCGACCCGCGTCGACCGGGCCGGGAACGCCCAGTTCCACGCCTCCTCGCGCAACTTCAACGTGCCGGCGGCGATGGCCGGACGGGTGACCGTCGTCGAGGCCGAGGAGGTCGTCGAGGTCGGCGAGATCGACCCGGCCGACGTGCACCTTCCCGGGATCTTCGTGAAGCGGATCGTCGCGCTGACGCCCGAGCAGGCGGCGCGCAAGGACATCGAGAAGCGTACGACGCGCGGCGAGCGCCCCACCGAGACCACTTCGAGCAAGGAGGCCTGAGTCATGGCTTGGGACCGCAACCAGATGGCCGCACGTGCCGCGCAGGAGCTCCAGGACGGCGACTACGTCAACCTCGGCATCGGCCTGCCGACGCTGATCCCCGACTACATCCCGGAGACCTCGACGGTCGTGCTGCACGCCGAGAACGGCATCCTCGGCGTCGGCCCGTTCCCCTACGAGGACGAGGTCGACCCCGACCTGATCAACGCCGGCAAGCAGACCGTGACCGTCCTTGCCGGGGCCTCCTACTTCGACTCCGCCACCTCGTTCGCGATGATCCGCGGTGGCCACATCGACGTCGCCGTACTGGGCGCGATGCAGGTCTCGACCAACGGCGACATCGCCAACTGGATGGTGCCTGGCCAGATGGTCAAGGGCATGGGCGGCGCGATGGACCTGGTCTCCGGCGCCGGGCGCGTGATCGTGCTGATGGAGCACGTCACCAAGAAGGGCGCCCCCAAGCTGCTGGCGGCCTGCGACCTGCCGCTGACCGGCCGCGGGATCGTGAAGCGGGTCATCACGGACCTCGGTGTCCTCGACGTCTCAGGTGAGGCGTTCGAGCTCGTCGAGCTGGCTCCCGGGGTGACGTACGACGAGGTCGTGGCGGCGACGGGCGCACCGGTGGTCGACAAGACGGCGGCAGCGGTCGCTTAGTCTCACTATCCAATATCGGAACCGGGTTCCGTAACTCGCGTTTGCACTCTCTCGTTTCGAGGTGTGATACCCACCACACCCCTGGAGTGAGTCGTGAAACTCGGCAGACTGGCATTCCTCGTTCCGTTCCTGGCTCTCGTCGCGACCTTCCTGCCCCCGGCACTCACGCCGACCGTCGCCTCGGCGGCGCCTGCGGCCACCACCCAGGCGCCCCAGGCGCGGGTCGGGACCTGGAAGCCGCGGCCGGCGACGTACGGCGTGGTCGTGGAGAAGGACGTCGAGATCGCGATGTCCGACGGGGTCGTGCTGCGCGCCGACGTCCACCGTCCTGCCAAGGCCGACGGCACCCCCGCGGCGGGTCGGTTCCCGGTGATCCTGACGCAGAACCCCTACAACAAGAACGTCTCCGGCGGCGCCACGGGTGGGGGCGGCGACTACTTCGTGCAGCGCGGCTACGTCTTCGTCCAGACCGACGTGCGCGGCACCGGCTCCTCCGCCGGCCAGTGGGACGCGTTCGGCGACCGCGAGCAGAAGGACGGCCTCGAGGTCGCCAACTGGGCGACCTCGAAGAAGCGCCCGTGGAGCAACGGCGAGCTCGGCCTGTGGGGCCCGTCCTACATGGCGATCAACCAGTTCTTCACCGCAGCCCAGCACCCGCGCGGGCTGAAGGCGATGTTCCCGATCGTCCCGGCCGGCGACGTCTACCGTGACGTCGTCGCCTCCGGCGGGCAGATCGACGCCGGGTTCATCCCGCTGTGGTTCGGGCTGGTCACCGGATCGGGGCTGGTGCCTCCGGCCGTCAACAAGGCCCGCCCGGAGGCCACGCTGACCACGTTGCTGCAGCACGTCGGCGGCGCCCTCGGGTTCCAGGTGCCCATGCTCGTCAGTGCGGCGCTGGGCAGCGACGCCGCCTACGACGGCCCCTTCTACCGGAAGCGCTCACCGCTGAGCGTCGTCGACGAGATCGACGTGCCAACCTTCATGACGGGCGGCCAGTACGACATCTTCCAGCGCGGCACTCCGATGCTCTTCGACCGGATGCAGCGCAACGGCGTCGACGCCAAGCTGCTCATCGGGCCGTGGACGCATGCCGAGGGCTCGATGGGCGGCGGCCTGGAGGGCAGCGGGATCGGCAGCCTGAACGAGATGGCGCTGCGCTGGTTCGACACGCACATCAAGGACATCCCCGACACCACCCTCGACCTGGACGTCGCCCCGGTGACCTACCACGAGATCGGGTCCGGGAAGTGGCGCACGATGAGGTCGTGGCTCGGGAGTGAGGTCAGAGCCAAGACGTACGCCCTCGGGTCGGCCCTGAAGCCGGTCGGCGGCGACACCGTCGTGCCGCTGCCGGTGCAGGGGCTCTGCTCCCGGAGCACCTCGCAATGGACCGCCGGCGCCCTCGCGATCCCCGGCTGCGAGACCGACAACCGGATCAACGATGCGCTCGGGGTCTCCTACGAGACGGAGCCGGCGACCTCCGACCTGGCGTTCTCCGGTCCGATCAACGCCGATCTGTCCGTGTCCACGACCGGCACCGACGGGCTGATCGCGGTCTCCGTCGAGGACGTCGCTCCCGATGGATCCGTCGACCGCATCACCGGCGGCTGGCAGACCCTGCGTCACCGTGCCGTCATCGCGTCGAGGGCGCGGACGCTGAACGGTCAGGTCGTCCAGCCCTGGCACCCCTTCACCCGCGAGGCCGAGCAGTCGGTGACTCCCGGCACGATCTACCGCGTACCCGTCGAGGTCTTCCCGACCGGTGCCGTGATCAAGAAGGGCCACCGCCTCCGGGTCACGGTCCACTCCTACGACGTCCCGCACCTGCTGCCCAACGTCAAGCAACTGGTCCGTGGTGTGGCCGGTGTGGTCACCGTCCATCACACCAAGACGCACCCCTCGACACTGATCCTCCCGGCCCGGAGGTAGGGCCGAGAGGATCTCGCGTCGCGGATCTCGCGTCGCGGAGATCAGAGGCTGGCGGCCTCGTCCGGCACGCGCTCGGAGACCTTCGGGTCCCGGGCGCGTGCGGCGTTCACGAGCAGGTACGCCGCGACCGCTGCCCCCACGACCAACGCGATCGCCGCGGAGGCGTAGGCGGCGGCGTAGCCGGAGGTCGTGACCAGACCGGCAGCGATCAAGGTGCCGAGGAACCCGCCGGCCTGCTGGGTCGTCGTGGTCAGGCCCGACCCGATCCCGGCGTACTCCGGCGCCAGCGCACCCATCGCCAGCGCCGTCACCTGCGGCATCGCGAGCCCGAACCCGAGACCCATCACGACCGCGCCGGGGAGGACGTCGAGCGGGAAGCTGCCCGACTCCGGCAGACGGACCAGGTAGGCCATGCCGGCGAGGAACGCGACCACGCCGGTCACCAGGATGCGCTCGGAGCCGAACCGCTCGGCCAGCGCGGCACTGAAGCCGAGGCTCGCGACCGCGATCACCCCGCTGACCGGGAGGAACGCCAGCCCGGTCGCCAGCGCGCCGAAGCCGAGGACGTCCTGGAGGTAGAGCGTGGTGACGAACTGGAAGGTGAAGCCGGCGAAGGTGAGGGTCAGCAGGATCAGGTTCGCGAGCGCGAACCGCTGCTCGGCGAACAGGCCGCGCGGGAGCAGGCCACCCCTGGCACCGGTCGGCGGCGTACCCTCCACCGCGCGGAGCGCGACGATCAGAGCGATGATCCCGAAGGGCACATTGATCAGGAAGGCCCAGCGCCACGAGGCCACCTCGGTGAGTACGCCACCGAGGACCGTGCCCACCGACGCACCGATCGAGCCGACGAACGCGAGCACCGCGAAGGCGCGGAGGCGGTCGCGGGCCTCGGGGTAGAGACCCGCGATCATGCCGAGCACCACGGCCGAGGCGATGCCGCCGCCGAGACCCTGGACGAAGCGGGCGAGCACCAGGGAGATCGGATCCCAGGCGATGCCGCACCATGCCGAGGCGAGCGTGAAGATGCTCAGCCCAGCCAGGAAGACAGGGCGGGTTCCGAAGGCGTCGCCGGCCCGGCCTACCGGGAGCAGGACGAGGGCGAAGGCGAGGAGGAAGCCGTTGACCACCCAGGACAGCGAGGTGTCGCCGAAGCCGAGGTCGTCGCGGATTGCAGGGAGGGCGACGGTCACGACCGTGCCGTCGAGGATCACCATCAGCTGGGTTGCGGCGAGGGTCGCGAGCGCGACTGTCTTGGTCGTCATAGATACGACCATAGAAGATTGTTTGTTATGAAACAATCTATTTCGGGATATTCATTTGTGAACCTATCTCTCAGCGAGCCAAAGCAGGCGCACGACGACGCAGCGTCATCGTGTGCGACGGCGTGGCCCACGGCCCCTCGACCAAGTGCTGGAGCGCCTCGATGAACGCCTCGCCCTCGCTGGGCGCCAAGCCCTCGAGCGCCGTGGCGACGGTCGCGTTGTAGGCCTTCGAGGCCTCCTCGAGCGCCTTCGCGCCGTCCGGGGTGAGCGCGACGATGCGAGCTCGGCGGTCGGTGCTCGAGACGCGGCGCTCGGCGAGGCCACGCCGCTCGAGGTTGTCGAGGGTGGTGACCATGGTGGTCTTGTCGAGCATCGCCATCTCGGCCACCGCGTTCTGGGTGTACTCCCCCTCGGCGGCCTTCATCAGGACGCAGTACTCCCGCACGGAGAGGTCCAGGTCCGCCAGGGCCTCGCCGACCTGGGCAGCGAAGGCATGGGCGGACTGGTTGAGCAGGAACAGCAGGTCAATGCGCGGTCCGGTCATGAACTAGATGATAACGAACCATCTGATACCGAACTATCTTCTGATCAACTATCTACGCAAAAGCGGCGCCCGCCTCGACGTGACATCGGGGCCGAGCGCCGCTCAGCGGTCAGGTCAGAGGTACTGGGCGAGGTCCGCCTGGATCTCCGCCGGCGTCACCGGGGGCTCGTAGCGCTTGATGACCTCGCCGTCGCGCCCGATGAGGAACTTGGTGAAGTTCCACTTGATGTCGCCGGGCTCGGTCGCGGGCGTCAGGTCCTTGACGTGCTCGTAGAACGAGCCGAGGTGCGGCCCCCAGTCGCCGGGCGCCTCAGCGCGCAGGAAGTCGTAGAGCGGCGCGGCGTTCTCACCGTTGACGTCGACCTTGGACAGAACCGGGAAGGTCACGTCGTACGTCGTCTTGCAGAACTCCTGGATCTCGTCGTCGGTGCCGGGCTCCTGGCCCAGGAACTGGTTCGTCGGGAACCCGATGACCTCGACGCCGGAGTCCTTGGTCGCGCGGTAGAGCGCCTCCAGGCCCTCGTACTGCGACGTCAGACCGCACTTGCTCGCGACGTTGACGATCAACAGCAGCTTGCCCTTGTAGTCGCCGAGCCGGACCGTGCTGCCATCTGCGGCGGTCGCTTCGAAGTCGTGCGTGGTGGTCACAGATCTCTCCTTGGGACGTCGTCGGGCACAGGGGTCGAGCTTGTCGGGACAACCCCGCTCCGCCCGAGGTTATGCCCCGCGCTGACGAGGCATGGACGAGGCCTCCTCGGCCAGACGCCGCTCCCGCGCGACCGTCATGATCGCCGCCGACATCCACTCGAGCGCCTCGGGCATCTCGAACGCGATCTCCTCGAGCAGCGTCGGCATGTCGTGACGGCCCACCGAGAGCAGCATCTCGCTCAGCGATCCGTCGGGCGCGGCCACCATGAACCGGAACTCGATCGCCTCGGGAGTGACCGCGGCAGCGCACCGGCTGGTCTGGAACGTCCACGGCGCACGGCGGGTCTCGCCCTGGGTGCCGGGAGTCGTCATGACCGCGGATCATATTCAGGTTGCCGCCTCGGCCGCACGTCTTTCACCCCGCGGATCACCCCTCGAACAGTGATTCGAATCTCGCCACGAGACACACCACCCCGAGACGCGCGCGGTCCCCCGATGACCGGTACGTTCGTCCGCGGTCATTCGGCGGGGGAACACTGGAGAGGGACACAACTTCACATGATGGGCGGGCATCACGCGGCCTCTGGCGCGGCCGCGTGGATCGCAGTGACATCGTCGGCACCGATCGCGTTCGGGTGGTATCCGGGGGTCTCCGACGTCGGCGTGATGACCGGCACCCTGGTGTGCGCCGGCGCCGCACTGCTTCCGGACGCGGACCACCACAACGGCACGATCGCCAACTCGCTACCGCCGATCTCCGACGGCTTGACCAAGATCGTCGGACAGGTCTCCGGCGGCCACCGCAACGGCACCCACTCGATCCTCGGCGTGCTCGCCTTCACCGGCCTCGCCTGGGGCGCCGGGACGCTCTCCGTCCAGACCGAGCGCTTCGGCAGCATCCTGATCGGTCCGGGCATCATGTGCGTGCTGCTGGTCGCCTTCGCGATGAACGCCCTGAAGCTCACCCGCCGGGGATTCATCTGGCCCTGGGTATCAGCGGTGACGCTGGCGACCGTGATCGCGATCTTCGCGCCCGAGGAGTGGTGGTGGATGCCGTTCTCGGTCGCGCTGGGCTGCGTCGTCCATCTCATCGGCGACTTCGTGACCACGATGGGGATCCCGTTGTTCTGGCCGATCGCCCCCAAGCCGCCCAGGTGGGTGCGGCGCAACAAGTGGCTGCCCTTCGACAACATGTGGACCCGGGGCGGCCACTTCGCCCTGCCGATCCTCGGCGATGCCGGCTCGATCCGGGAGTGGGTCGTGATGACCCCGATCAGCCTCTACGCGATCGTCGGCTTCGGCTGGGCGATGCTGAGCCAGATGGGCTTCGACGTCGACAGCCGCTGGGACGCCCTGGTCGCGAGCCTCACCGGTCTGATCTGACCGACCGTCGGCGCCCCCGGAGCGGGCGCACGACGAAGATCCCCGCCAGCAGCGCGAGACCGGCGAGGAACGCGGCGACGGCGAGCACCCCACTGAGGACGACCTTGGTCTGGACGCCCCGGTGCTCCTCGGCCACGTCCTCGGCGACGATCAGCGTCATCGCCACGATGGTGTCCTTGAGGAGTTGGATGAAACGGTTCATGTCCTCGGCCCAGACCTGCGCGGCGGGCCTGCCGATACCGTGGCTCTCCAGATCAGGGACGACGCTCTCGAGCGACCCTTCGTTGATGACCTGGACGACGGCGTCCTGCGACACCACCCCTCGGGAACCGTCCGCGAAGGTGCCGTTCGAGATCTTGTCCAGCGCTTTCTGGGTGGCCTTCGGAGAGTCGGCGTAGAAGGAGCGCGAGGTGAGCTGCCAGGACGTACGCGCCTCGCTCATCGCCTCCATCGACTCCTCGTCGATCCGGCCGGTCATCAGCGCCGGCACCATGATCGCGCGCTCGACGCCGAGTGACTCGGCCGCCGACCTGACGTACTTGAGGTTGGTGACCTGCTTGTAGATCTTCTCGTTGCGGATGTTGGGCATCTCGGTCGCGAAGTCGAGCAGCTCGTAGGCGGTGTCGGTGTAGGCGGCGACCGCCGCGTCCGTGCTCGCCTTGTCGCCGTCCTCGAGGTCCTTGCGGTAGGCGTCGATGCCCTTGAGGACGGTGTAGGTGCGTTCGACCCGCTCCCGCAGGCTCGGGGTGTCGGCGAGGTCGACCTTGGTGATGTCGTCGTGCCAGGCCTCGATCGAGTCGTCGGTCACCTGGCGATAGGCCTGCCGGACCGCGTCCGGGACCTGGTCGGAGCTCAGCGCGTCGCGCTCGAAGATGAGGTCCATCCCGAGCTCGTAGCTCTCCGGCAGCGCTCCGGCGATCGTCATCGCCCGGCTGGAGACGGACTGCTCGTCGAACGCGTCGGCGAAGGTGAGCCCGCCCAGGACCAGACCGATCACGACCGGGACCAGCAGCACGCTGAGAACCCGGGTGCGCAGGAACCGCGGCTTCGGGGCGGCATGCGACCGAGGCGTACGCTGCGCCGACTCCACCACGCCGGCGAGCGCTGTCACAGGCGATGCCGACGATGCCGACAGCGCCGACGCGTGCGGAGAGGCCGGCGACGACAAGGAGACCACCGAGGGCGTGGACACCTTGGGTGCCGCGAGCGCCGCAGGCTTGGGCGCGGCGGAGAGCTCCCGGCTACCGGCAGCGATCACGGGCACCACACCGGGCCGGCGCGCGAAGGTGACGACCTCGCCGGCGGTCGGCCGCCGGGACGGATCCTTGTCCATCATCGACGCCACGAACTCGTCCACGTGGGCCGGCACCGTGACCACGTCGTTGACGTGCGGGACCGGCGCGGTCACGTGCTGGTAGATCATCGAGACCGGCTCGGAGCCGGCGTAGGGAGCACGCCCGGTGAGCAGCTCGAAGTACACGCACCCGAGCGCGTAGATGTCGCTCGGCGGGCCGACCACGGTGTCGGCGGCCTGCTCGGGCGAGATGTAGGGCAGGCTCCCCATCACGTGCCGGGTGGAGGTGAGCCGCTCGGCCTGATGGTTGGCCAGCTGGGCGATGCCGAAGTCGAGCACCCGGATCCGGCCGTCGCCGTCGTAGACGAGGTTGGACGGCTTGATGTCGCGGTGGATGATGCCCGAGGCATGCACCGCGGTGAGGGTGCGGGCGACCTGGACCATCGCCTCGCTCGCCTCCTCGACGGTGAAGCGCCCCTGCTTCTCGAGGCGGTCGGCGAGCGTCGGTCCCGGAAGCAGCTCCATGACGAGGTAGACGATGCTGCCGTACTCGGTCTGCTCGACCCCGACATCGTGCACCTGCACCGTGCCTGGGTGGCTGGCGGCCGTGGTCGAGAGCGCCTCACGCCGGAACCGCTCGGTCACCTTCGGGTCGGCGGAGGTCTCCACGACCTTCACGGCGACCCAGCGTTCGAGCCTGATGTCGGCCGCCTGCCACACCTCGCCCATCCCGCCGCGGCCAAGCAGTCGGTGCAGGCGGTAGCGGCCTGCGATCGGGGGGCGCGTTCGCATGCGCATATGTTGTCGGACTCACACCCCGTGCGTCTCGTGTACGCACCGATGGAAGCCGCCGATCTTCGCAGAAGTCGCCGGTTTACGCATCGACCGCACGTCCTCGTGACCGCAACAGAGCGATACCGAGCACAGCGAAAACCGCCAGCACGATACCGCTGAAGATTCCCCAGCCGATCGTCTGGTTCTTGGCGTCCCGGTGCTCGCGATCGACGTCCGCGGCGAGCTGGCGCGCGGAGTCGACGACCACCTTCTTGAGGTCTTGTACGTAGGTGGCCGCATCGGCCAGCCAGACCTGATCCACCGGCCTGCCGTCGGCGCTGTCCTTCAGTTGCCGGATCACGTCCTCGACGTCACGAGCGTTGAGCACCCGGATGACCGAACGCTGCGACGAGACCGCGTAGGACCCGAACTCGAACGAGCGGCCGGAGATCCTGTCGAGCATCTGCCGCGTCTCCAGATCGGCGCGGGCGTAGATCGACTCCGAGTGGGTGGCCCAGGAGTCCTGGGCCGCGCTGAGGTCGGCGATGCCCTGATCGCTGATCCGCCCGTTCCGCAGCGCGTTCGCCATGACCCGCCGCTCGAGTCCGAGCACTTCGGAGACGGAACCGATCAGCTCGAGGTTGCGTGCCTGCCTGGCCAGCGCGTCGTCCTGGAACGACGGCAGCTCGGCGGCGAGGTCGAACAACCCGTTGACCGCGTTGGTGTAGAGCTCGACAGCCACCATCTTGCCGGACCTGTCACCCTCTCGGGCGGCCGCGCGGATGTCGGAGAGCCGCTCGAGGGCAGCCGCCGACCTCTCCGTACGCCGCCGCAACCCCGGGTCGCCCGACGCGTCCAGCTCCCTGACCTCCGCGGTCCATGCCTCGATCGACCGGTCGGTCACCTGGAGGAAGTCCTCGGTCAGCTCGGCATCAGTCCGCAGCGCGTCGCGCTCGATCGAGAGGTCGAAGGCGAGCTGGAAGCTGGTCGGCAGGATGTTGGCCAGCGGCCTCGCGCTCCCGACGGTCGTGGTGGTGTCGGCGGCCCGGAGCGTTCCCCAGCCGCCGAAGACCAGCCCGGGCAGGACCAGAAGCATCAGCACCCCGAGGACAGTGGGCGAGAGGCGCGGGCCGGTCCGGCCGGTGGGGCGGACGACCCGCTTCGGTGGGGCGGCGACGCCGCTCTCCAGCACCGCCGCCACCTCGTCGGCCCGCGGACGCTTGGTCGGGTCGTCGTCGAGCATCGCGGTCGTGATGCCGTCGAGGTGGCCGGGCACGGTCACCAGGGTGCCGACCCGCTCGGGCTCCACCCCGGCGTACGGCGGGCGCCCGGCGAGCAGCTCGAAGAACACGGCGCCGAGCGAGTAGATGTCGCTGGCCGCACTGCTTCGCCGACGGTCGATCTGCTCGGGAGACATGTAGGGCAGGGCCTCACCGCCGCGCGGCGCGGGTGCGCCGATCAGGGCGATCCGGCCGTCCGGGGCATACCCGATGGTGGCCGGCCGGATGTCGCCGTGCACCTGCCCGACCGCGTGGCCGGCCTCGAGGATGCGAGCGACCTGCGCGACGATGGCAGTGGCCTCCGCAGGCGAAATACGGCTCTCCTGGACAAGCCGGCCGGCAAGGCTCTGACTGTTCAGAGCGGGTCCGCCCTGTCCGGTCAGATGATTCAAGTGCTGGCGACCGGCGCGTGGGGGACGGATACGCATGGGTACATAGTCCCTGTTCAGGCGTCCGCTGCCCCGGTCTCAGCCGAGAGTTTTCCTGGACTTGGCCAAGAGTTCCACTCCGCCACCGGTGGGGCATGCCCGTCTAACCCGGCCGGAGCCGGATTCCATACTGCTGCACCTTCCGGTAGACCGTGGCGCGCGACATCCCGAGCTCGGCTGCTGCTTCCTGCATCGTGATCCCCGGCCGGGTCAGCACCCGGACGATCTCGCCGCGTTCGAAGGCGTCGATGCGGGACAGCGGGCGCCTGGTGTCGGAGAGCACCTCGGCGGGGAGATGACGCAGATCGATCTGGTCGCCGGCACTCACCGCCCGCTGGACGACGTGGACGAGCTCGGTGACGTTGCCCGGCCAGCCGTGGTCATGCAGCGCCCGCTCCGCGGCCGGGGTCAGCGCGACCTCCCTGCCGCGCACCCGCAGGCCCACATGATGCGCTAGCGGGAGTACGTCCTCGGGCCGCTCCCGCAGCGGCGGCACCTCGACCACGGTGTCGACGAGATCGGCCAGCGCCGCGGGGATGGCGTCGAAGGTGTCGGCGGTCATCGCGAACGGCACCGAGGCGACCGTCCCGGGCACCGCCTCGACGAGGAGGGCGTGCAGCCGCTCGGCCACCCATGCGGGGAGCATGTTCACGTCGCGTACGACCACCGCGGTGTCCTGCTTGGCGAGCTCAGGCGTCCACAGCGACAACCAGGCCTCGGCGTCGGCGGGGTCCGGCGCGGAGGCCGCGAGGATCCGGTCGCGGGGCCGCAGATCTCGGAAAACCTGGGCGACCAGGGTCGTACGCCCCGCCCCCGGCTCCCCCACGACGGCGACCCGCCGGCCGACCGTCAGCGCCTCGCGTACGTTCCCGAGCGCCTCGCGCCAGGCGGATGAGAGGTCGCGGAGGCTGCCGGCACCCGGCTCCAGACGGGGCGCCTCCACGCGGAACACCTCGCCGCGTGGCGCCGGTCTCGGGAACCGGCCATGGGCGCGAGCCAGCATGAGCGAGGCAGTGTTGCTGGCCGCAGACTGAGCCAGGGCGAGCAGCAGGTCGTGGGACGACTCCGACCAGGTGGTCAGGTTGACGCTGCCCTCCAGCCGCCCACTGATCGGGTCGATCACGGGCGCGGCCGCGCAGGTGTAGCTGCACAGCGAGAGCGAGTAGTGCTCCTCGGCCCGCACGACGGTCGGCGTCCGGTCGGCGAGTGCGAGGCCGAGCCCGTTGGTGCCCGCAGCACGCTCGGCGTAGCTGAATCCTGGCGCCAGGTGGACCGCATCGAGATCTCGGAGCAGCTGCTGGTCGCCGCTGAGCCGGTTGAGCACCAGACCGCCGGGATCGGTGAGCATCAGGCTGACCGGCTCGTCGACCAGGGTGCGGTGGAGGTCGTCGAGCACCTCCCGGCCGCACTGGAAGAAGAGGGACTCCTGGTCATAGGCGCCGGAGAAGACCGGATCGACCTCCTCGACGGACACCCCGTACTCCTGGCTGCGCTGCCAGGAGGCGCGCACACGAGGCGCCAGCGTCGACCGGTCCACGACGGCGGCGCGCTGCGCGATCGGATGGCGACCTGTCATGTGATCGACGTTACATCCGTTGGCCGATGGCGGCGGTCGGGCAGCGTCTCAGATTGAGACGGTCGAGATCTCACATTGAGACGCCGCACCCCTGATCTGCCCGAGCCAGCCGCCCTAGCGTCCTGTGACGGAAGCCACAGATCGGAGGAACCCTCATGTACACGAAAGACGGCGAGTCGTACTTCATCGTCGACGCCCACGTCGCTCTCTGGGACGCACGCCCGGAGAACCAGCGCAACATCCACGGCAAGCAGTTCATCGACTGCTTCTACGACTACCACCGCAACCTCTCCCCGGAGTCGGAGCAGTGGCCCTACGAGGACTACCTCTACCAGGGTGGCGACCGGCTGATGCACGACCTGTTCGGGGTCGGCTACGTCGATCACGCGATCTTCCAGCCGGCTCACCTGGGCGAGTTCTACAACAACGGGTTCGGGCAGACCGAGGAGGCCTCGCAGCTGGCGGCCAAGCACCCCGACAAGCTGACCTACAACCACCACTTCGACCCGCGCAACGGCGAGGCAGGGCTCGAGCAGCTCCATGCGGACGCCGAGCGGTACGGGCTCCAGGGCGTGAAGCTCTACACGGCCGAGTGGCACGGAGAGTCGCGCGGCTGGAAGCTGACCGACCCGTGGGCCTACCGCTACTTCGAGGCCTGCCGGAAGCTCGGGATCACCAACATCCACATCCACAAGGGTCCGACGATCCGGCCGCTGGACCGCGACGCCTTCGACGTCGCCGACATCGACCACGTCGCCAGCGACTTCACCGACCTGAACTTCGTCGTCGAGCACGTCGGCCTGCCACGACTGGAGGACTTCTGCTGGATCGGCACCCAGGAGCCCAACGTGCACGGAGGGCTGGCCGTCGCGATGCCGTTCATCCACACCCGGCCGCGCTACTTCGCGCAGATCATCGGTGAGCTCATCTACTGGATCGGCGAGGACCGGATCCAGTTCTCCTCCGACTACGCACTCTGGACGCCCCGGTGGCTGATCGAGCGGTTCGTCGACTTCCAGATCCCGGAGGACATGACCGAGTACGCCCCGCTCACCGTGACGCAGAAGAAGAAGATCCTCGGTCTCAACGCCGCGAAGATGTACGGCCTGGAGGTCCCCGCCGAGCTGCGCCTGCCCACTGCCGACGAGACCGCCACCGGTCCCCGTGAGCCCGAGCGGGCCGACCTCGCGGCGGTGTGACATGACCTTGCTGACCTGCGAGAACACCCGCGAGGCCCAGGCGTACGCAGCGCTCGGATCCGTCGTCGACCCCGAGCTCGACGAGCCCATCACCGACCTCGGCTTCGTCCGGTCGCTCACCGTCACCGGAACCGGCCCGTTCGCTGTCGAGGTCCACCTGCGGCTGCCGACGTCGTTCTGCTCGCCCAACTTCGCCTACCTGATGGCGAGCGACGCCAAGGACGCACTGACCGCGCTGCCGTGGACCGACGACGTGGTCGTCGAGCTGGACGACCATCACGACTCCGACCTCATCAACGCGGGGCTGGCGGCCGACGCCGGCTACCGCGGGACGTTCCGCCACGAGGCCGAGACGTCGCTGGACGAGCTGCGGAGGACGTTCCACCGCAAGGCTCACACGGCGGCGCTCGAGCGTTGCCTGACCCGGCTGCTGCGGGCGCAGCCGGAGCTGGCAGAGGACGCCGTGGGCGAGGTCCGTCTCCGGGACCTGCCCGACGACGAGTTCACCGCCGCGCTCCGACGGCGCCGGACGGTCCTCGGGCTGCCCGACCTGCTGGAGTCGTACGTCCTGGTCGACCACGCCGGGGAACGACCCGGCGACGTACCCCTGGCGTTGCGGAGGGCGCGTTCGACCCGGATCTCGATCGACGGGAACGCGCACTTCTGTCGCGGCCTGCTGGCGACGCGCTACGGCGACGAGGTCACCTCGCCCGCCTTCGTACCCCTGACCGACCTTCACCGAGAAGGAGCTTCATCATGAGCACCATGCGAGCCGTCCAGGTGGTCGGCTACCACCAGCCCCTGGCCATGGCCGAGGTCCCGGCGCCCGAGCCGACCGGCCCGTTCGACGTCGTCGTCAGGATCGGCGGCGCCGGTGTGTGCCGCACCGACCTGCACATCCTGGAGGGCCAGTGGGCGGAGAAGTCCGGCGTCGCGCTGCCCTACACGATCGGCCACGAGAACGCCGGCTGGGTGCACGCCGTGGGCGACGCCGTCACCCACGTCGCCGAGGGCGACAAGGTGATCCTGCACCCGCTGATCACCTGCGGGCTGTGCCGCGCCTGCCGCTCCGGCGACGACGTGCACTGCGAGCTGAACCAGTTCCCCGGCATCGACACCGACGGCGGCTACGCGGAGTACCTGAAGACCTCGGCCCGCTCGGTGGTGAAGATCGACGACTCCCTGGAGCCGGCCGACGTCGCCGCCCTGGCCGACGCCGGGCTCACCGCCTACCACGCGGCCGCCAAGGCCGCCCGACGCCTCACCCCGCGCGACCGGTGCGTCGTCATCGGCGCAGGCGGGCTCGGCCACATCGGCATCCAGGTCCTCAAGGCGCTCAGCCCGGCCGAGCTGATCGTGGTCGACCGCAACCCGGAGGCGGTGAAGCTGGCCCTGTCGATCGGGGCAGATCACGGCGTCGTCGCCGAAGGGACCCAGGTCGACCAGGTGCTCGAGCTCACCGGCGGTCACGGCGCCGAGGTGCTCGTCGACTTCGTCGGCGAGGGCGGCGCGACGGCCGAGGGCATTCGAATGCTGCGTCGTGCGGGCGACTATCACGTCGTCGGCTACGGCGAGAACATCGATGTGCCGACCATCGACATCATCTCGACCGAGATCAACCTCATCGGCAACCTGGTCGGCTCCTACAACGACCTGTGCGACCTGATGGCGCTCGCCGCCCGCGGCGCCGTCACCCTGCACACCCAGAAGTACGCGCTCGACGACTTCCAGACCGCGATCTCCGACCTCGACAACGGCAGGGTCCGCGGTCGCGCGATCCTGGTCCCCTGAGAGGTGACGACATGAAGAACCTCATCGGGATCGGCATCTCGGTCGGAGTGCTCGCCGGCATCTGGACCCAGGTCAGCATCGAGCTCGCGCTCATCACCTGGGTCGGGTTCGTCGCCTGGGCCTGCTACTTCGCGGCGGGAGGTGGACGCGAGGGCTTCCTGAAGGGCCTCGCGGCCAACCTGGCCGGCGCGCTGTGGGGATATCTCGCGAGCCTGGTCCTGACCCACGCCACGTTCACCGGTGCGGTGGCCCTGGTGGTCACGGTCGTCGCGTTCATCCTGTGCCTGCAGGCGGCGGTGGACCTGCTGTCCTTCATCCCCGGCGCCTTCGCCGGCACCGCGGTGCTCTTCGGCACCTCGTTCGACCTAGGCGGCACGCTCATCGCGCTCGTTGTCGGTGCCGCGCTCGGGTGGCTCTCCGACATCGCCGGCCGGCGAATCCAGGCTGCCGTCGAACGAGCCGGTCAACCGATCCCCTCGACACCCAGGAGAGCCCGATGATCTTCATCGCCGCCCGCTTCCGCATCAAGCCGGAGTACGCCGAGGACTGGCCTGCCATCTCCGGCCCGTTCACCGAGGCCACCCGGGCCGAACCCGGCAACCTCTGGTTCGACTGGGCCCGCAGCCTGGACGACCCCGACGAGTACTTCCTGCTCGAGGCCTTCGCCGACGACGACGCCGGCGCCGCTCATGTCGCCTCGGCCCACTTCAAGCGCGCCCAGGAGGAGCTGCCGCGCCACCTCGCCGAGACACCGCGGATCGTCAACACCAACGTCCCGGGCCAGGAGTGGTCCGAGCTCGGCGAGCTCGCGGTCACCGGCTGACATCCGGGGGCTGACATCCCGGGGGCTGACGCCCGACAGGGCCCGCTTGACCTGGGGTTCCAGATCAAGCGGGCCCCTCTGCGCGCTAGCGGCGACCAACACGTCGCCCCAGATAGGCGAGGCAGGCGACGGCGAGCGCCACTCCCCAGACCGGCCAGAGCATCTCCGGAGCCCAGGCCGCCCAGTCCGAGGTTGCACCGGGGACGGCCCAGAGGTCACCCGCGAGCACCATCCGCCAGAAGGACAGCCCCGCGGAGGTGACCGCGGCGGCGACCAGGAGCCCGGGCACCAGGGCCATCGCGACCGGGACCGGGCGGCCGCCGACCCGGGGCACCCAGGACCAGAAGACCTCGCCCCAGCGAGCGACAAGACCCCAGGTCAGCAGGGCCCCGACGACCGCGAAGAGCGCCAGGCCGAGGCCAGCCCATCGTCCGCTACCGAGTTCGTCGAGCATCTCCGGCCTGATCCCGAGCGGCAAGCCCACCGCCCAGGCGATCCGGGTGACGGCGTAGAGGAGAGGGATGACGATCGCGACCGCGACGGCCGGACGCCCCCAGCGCGCCCAGCGGCTCCAGTCGACCCGGCCGTCAGGTGCGGCCCGCTCGAGCAGACCGATGCCGGCGACGACCGTGGCGAGCCCGCCGACCGCGTGCGCGAGCGCGGTGCCCGAGTCGAGCACGATGCCCCAGTTCAGGTGGCCGGCGGCCGGGCCGAGGCCGACCAGCGCGAGCAGCGTCTGCGGCAGGTAGCCGAGGAAGGACAGCGCGCGTACGTCGGAGACGACCAACGCGACCACGAGCCCGACCGCCACCAGCAGCCAGGCCGCGCGGCGCTGCGTGACACGCTCCCGTCCGGCGGTCCCCAGCACGCCGGCGACCAGCACCAGGAGCGCTGCGACGAGGACGATCCAGGACATCTGCGTGCCGCTCAGTCCGCCGAGCGGCGACGCCGCTTCGGGAGCCCACGGGTCGGACGTCCGGCCCATGAGCGCGAGCCCGGACAGGGCACCGAAGGCGAGGGCCCAGGCACCGGCCACCCAGGGTGCCGCGCGCCGCACGGCCGATCGGGGCTGCGTACGTTCCGTCGTGGTGGTCACCGGGCCACCTCCTGAGCGGTCTCCCAGCGGCGGCCCACGGTGCGCAGCAGCGCCGGATAGACGACGAGGTAGCGGAACGGCTTGATGAGCGCCATGTAGGCCTCGCCGACGAGTCCGTTCGGCCGGACCAGCACGCTCAGCTGGGCGCTGTAGCCGCCGGAAGCGTCGGCGTCCTCCACCCACCCCAGGTGCAGGACGCCGTGGACCGTGCGGTTGGCGATCTCGGCTGCGTACTCCCGGTCGGTCAGGAAGAGCGGGTGGAACGGGCTGACGTCGCGCTCGGGTGCGGGTTGGTCGCGGAGGTCGCCGGGCAGCCGCTCGCTCAGCGACGTGACGCGCTGCCCGAGGCCGTGCTCGTCCTTGTCGGCGCCGAGCAGCCGGCCGAGGGCCCATCGGACCGCGAAGAGGAAGCGGTACGCCACGGGGAAGTCGCGGTCGTCACCGCCCATCATGGACTCGACGAAGCGCGGGAAGTCCTCGGCTCCGCCCTGGACGGGCAGGGCCCAGACGTCCTCGAGGTCGAAGTCCTCGGTGATCTCGTGGATCCGCCAGGGCCGGCCGGAGTAGACGCCCGACGGAAGTGGTCTCGTGGGTGCTGGTGTGGTCATGTCTCCACACTGGTCCGCCCGGGGCGGCGGTTCGTCGCCCTCAGGTCGCGGACCCCTCATCCTCTGGGATGAGGCTCAGCTCCGGGGTCCGACCAACCCCGTCTCGTACGCCAGCACGACCGCCTGCACGCGGTCGCGCAGCCCGAGCTTGGCGAGCACATGGCCGACATGCGTCTTCACCGTCGCCTCGGAGAGGTGGACGCGACGGGCGATCTCCGCGTTGCTGTCGCCCGTGGCGAGCTCGAGGAGCATGTCCAGCTCGCGGGGCGTGAGAGTCGCGCGGATGTCGGCTGCCCGCCCGTTGTCCGGCGTCGGCACGGTCGCCACGTGCTCCAGCAGGCGGCGCGTCGTCGACGGCGCGACGACGGCGTGACCTGCGTGAACGGTGCGGATCGCGGCGACGATCTCCTCGGCACGGGCGTCCTTGAGCAGGAAGCCGCTGGCGCCGGCCCGGATCGCCGGGAACGCGTAGTCGTCGAGGTCGAACGTGGTCAGCGCGACCACCTTGGTGGCCGGCCGCTCCTCGGTGATCGCGGCCGTCGCCTGGATCCCGTCGAGCCGGGGCATCCGCAGGTCCATGAGGATGACGTCGACCCGTTTCGTACGCACCAGGGCGAGCGCCTCGTGACCGTCGGCCGCCTCGCCGGCGAGCTCGAGGTCGGGCTGGCTCTCCACCATCATCCGGAGGGCAGAGCGCATCAGCTCCTGATCGTCGACGATCGCGACCCGGATGGGGGCTTCTTGCTCGCTCATAGGGGCATCATGGCGCGGACCCGCCACCCGTCGTCGCTCGGCCCGGCCTCGAGGGTGCCGCCGACGGCGGAGACCCGTTCGCGCATCCCGCGCAGACCTCGGCCGGGCGGTCGCTGGATCCCCACGCCGTCGTCGCTGACCTCGACCCGGAGCTGGCGTCCGGTGCGGGAGACCGACACCGTGGCGACGGCTCCGGGGCCGGCATGGCGGGTGACGTTGGTGAGCGCCTCCTGCACCACGCGATAGGCGGTCAGGCCGACGGCCGGGGCGACCTGGCCGAGCGCGTCCGCCTCGAGATGGACCGTCAGACCGGCCTCACGCATCCGCTCGACGAGCTCGGGCACGTCGGCGAGCCCGGGTTGCGGTTCGGTCGAGGCGATGTATCGAGCTTGTCGAGATGACTCGCCGCCGAGCACGCCGAGCAGCCCGCGCATCTCCGCCAGCGCCTCGCGGCCCGTGGTCGCGATGGTGTCGAGGATCCCCGAGGCTCGCTCCGGCTGCTGCCCGACGACCATCCGACCGGCCTCGGCGTGACTGACCACCACCGCGAGCGAGTGCGCGACCACGTCGTGCATCTCCCGCGCGATGCGCTGTCGCTCCTCGGCGGCGGCCCGGTCGGCGAGCTGCTCGATCCACGCGGCCCGGGTGGCCCGGAACCGGCCGAGCGCCCAAGCCGCCACCGTCGCACCCAGCGTCGCGGTCGCCACCATCAGCCACCACGTCCACCCCTCCAGCCCGGTGCCCTCGAACCCCGACAGACGTACGACGGTGACGAGGCATCCCACCAGCGCGATGCCGAGCGCGATCCCTGGCCACGGCCTCCGGTCCCGGGCGCTGACCGCGTAGAGCAGCACGAAGAAGCACAGGCTGCTCGGCAGCAGCACCGGCCCGTAGTCGCTGCCCGCCGCCTCGGCCGTCGGTCCGCTCAGATCCGGGGCCGCGACCATCACCAGCTCGCACAGCGCGCCGACGACGTACGACACCAGCGGCCAGCGCCGGGCGGTGGCCACGACGCTGTGCAGAGCCACCAGCGCGACCACGAGCGCGATCTCCCAGCCCCTGGCGATCTCGCCTTCGAGCACGGACGTCCAGCCGACCGGCATCAGCACCACGGCGAGCGCCCCCGCCAACGCGACCTGCCCCAGGTCTCCGAGCCAACGGGGACCTGGGGCAGGCACTGAAGTCATGGCCTCAGCGTAGGGCCTACATGCTGCGCGGGCCGGTGGCGTCGTCGCGCTCCTTCTCGGTCATGCTGCGCGACTTGAGCAGGCTGAGGATCGTGGTGATCGCCAGGATGCCGATGATGACGCTGAGCGAAACCTCGATGGAGACCTCCGGAGCCCACTCGACGTGGTGGCCGCCGTTGATGAAGGGCAGCTCGTTCTCGTGCAGCGCGTGGAAGACGAGCTTGAGACCGATGAACCCGAGCAGGATCGCCAGGCCGTAGGACAGGTAGACTAGGCGCTCGAGCAGACCACCGATGAGGAAGTAGAGCTGGCGCAGACCCATCAGGGCGAAGATGTTGGCGGTCAGGACCAGGTAGGCCTCGTTGGTCAGACCGTAGATCGCCGGGATCGAGTCGAGCGCGAACAGCAGATCGGTCGTGCCGAGAGCGCAGATGACCACGAACATCGGGGTCGCGACCCGCTTGCCGTTCTCACGGACGAACATCTTCGCGCTGTTGCCCCACTGCGAGGTCAGCGGGATGTGCCGCTCGAGGAACTTCACCACGGCGGGCTCCTCGTACTCGTCCTCGTCCTCGCCGCCCTCCAGGGCCAGCTTGACGGCGGTGTAGATCAGGAACGCACCGAACAGGTAGAAGACCCAGCTGAAGTTCTCGATCGCGGCCGCACCGACGGCGATGAAGATGCCGCGGAAGACCAGCGCCAAGATGATGCCGATCAGCAGCGCCTTCTGCTGGAACTGCCGCGGCACCGCGAACTTGGACATGATGATGATGAAGATGAACAGGTTGTCGACCGAGAGCGAGTACTCCGTCAGCCAGCCCGCGAAGAACTCGGTGCCGTACTTGGGACCGGAGAACATGAAGACGCCGATGCCGAAGAGCACCGCCAGGCCGATGTAGACGCTCAGCGCGACGATCAGCTCGCGACGCGACGGCTCGTGCGGACGACGGCCGATGACGAGTACGTCGAAGAGCAGCACGGCACTGGCGATGCCGATGGTCAACCACCAGATGAGCGGGGAGACGTCCACGAAGGGACTCCTTAGATCGTGAGGCAGAGCGGTTCTTCGGGAAGGGTAGGCGACCGAGGTCCCAGCTTCGAAGTCGTAGTAGACCGCAGCGGCCGTCGACGGCATCGGCGACGGCACTGGATCAGCATCCGGCGACACCCCAGCCCGAGTTGTATAACAAGTGCTTAACTAGTCTAACAAGCAGCACTCGCGACACCTCACATCATCTCAGGTGACACCAGACGGATGAGTCTGCGATCACACCGTGGATGACTGGACCTCAACTGGACTTGATGTTTTAGCGTCTCTCCGAAAGAGAGAGGAGGCGGTGTGACCGACACACTCACCGACCAGTTCAAGGCCGGCTTCCGTCGATACCCGACCGGCGTGGCCATCGTCGCCACCTCGACCGAGGCGGGACCCGTGGGGGCGACGGTCTCGAGCGTGGCGTCCGTGAGCGCGAACCCGCCGATGCTGTCGTTCTCGGTCTCGCGATCCGGCCGGTCCGGCCCGGCGTTCACCGGGAGCGACCGACTCGCGGTGCACATCCTGACCTACGCCCAGGCCCACGTGGCGGCGGCCTTCGCCGACCGGACCGCACCACGGTTCACCCTGGCTCAGGGCTGGAGTCTCCCGCAGGGAGAGCCGCCGATCCTGGACGACGCCGCGGCGAGCTTCTACGGGCGCGTGGTCCGTGTCGTGCCCGCCGGGGAGGCCTGGCTGGTGCTGCTCGAGGTCGACACCGTCCGCCTCGGCGAGACCGACGAGCCGCTCCTCCACCACGACCGGCACTACTGGTCGCTCGGACCGTCCGTCAGCACTCTCCCGCTCGACCGCATCCTGCCCGAGAAGGCTTCCTGACCGTCGATCTCGACGGTCTCTTCACCACATCACCGAGAGGAACCATCATGCGTCTGTTCGCTCCCACCATCGAGGTCTCGGCCCACTGCGACCTGCCCTGCGGCGTCTACGACCCCGCCCAGGCCCGCATCGAGGCCGAGTCCGTCAAGGC